>NZ_VLJQ01000091.1:0-24499 GCF_007829375.1 Nocardioides sp. J9
CCAGCCTCAGGCGAGCTTCTCCAGGATCAGCTCGCGCACGCGGGCGGCGTCGGCCTGGCCACGCATCTCCTTCATCACCGAGCCGATGAGGGCGCCGGCGGCGGCGACCTTGCCGTCGCGGATCTTGTCGGCGACGTCGGGGTTCTCGGCGATGGCCTTGTCGACGGCGGCGGACAGGGCGCCGTCGTCGGAGACGACGGCGAGGCCGCGGGCGGCGACGATCTCCTCAGGCGTGCCCTCGCCGGCGAGCAGGCCGTCGAAGACCTGGCGGGCCAGCTTGTCGTTGATCGTCTTCGCGTCGACGAGCGCCTGGACCTCGGCAACCTGCGCCGGAGTGACGCTCAGCTCCGCGAGCTCGACGCCGGCGTCGTTGGCGCGACGGGCGAGCTCGGTGAGCCACCACTTGCGGGCGGCCTGAGGCGCGGCGCCGGCGGCGACGGTCTGCTCGACGAGGTCGAGGGCGCCGGCACCGACGGTGTCGCGCATCTCGAGGTCGCTGAAGCCCCACTCCTGCTGGAGGCGGGCCCGCTTCTTCGCCGGGTTCTCCGGGAGGGTGGCGCGCAGCTGCTCGACCCACTCGCGGCTCGGGGCGACCGGGACGAGGTCGGGCTCCGGGAAGTAGCGGTAGTCCTCGGCGTCCGACTTCTCGCGTCCGGAGGAGGTGGTGCCGTCGTTCTCGTGGAAGTGCCGCGTCTCCTGCAGCACCGAGCCGCCGGAGAGCAGGATGCCGGCGTGCCGCGACATCTCGTAGCGCACCGCCCGCTCGACCGAGCGCAGCGAGTTGACGTTCTTGGTCTCCGAACGGGTGCCGAGGACGTCGGAGCCCTTCGGGGCCAGCGACAGGTTCACGTCGGCGCGGATCGAGCCCTGGTCCATCCGGGCGTCGGAGACGCCGAGGGCGACGATGAGGTCACGGATCGCGGCGACGTACGCCTTCGCGACGAGCGGGGCCTTGTCGCCGGTGCCGAGGATCGGCTTGGTGACGATCTCGATCAGCGGGATGCCGGCGCGGTTGTAGTCGACCAGCGAGTAGTCGGCGCCGTGGATGCGGCCGTCCGAGCCACCGACGTGGGTGGACTTGCCGGTGTCCTCCTCCATGTGGGCGCGCTCGATGCCGATGCGGAAGGTCTCGCCCTCCACGTCGACGTCGAGGTAGCCGTCGAAGGCGATCGGCTCGTCGTACTGCGACGTCTGGAAGTTCTTCGGCATGTCCGGGTAGAAGTAGTTCTTCCGGGCGAACCGGCACCACTCCGCGATCTCGCAGTTGAGCGCCAGCCCGATGCGGATCGCCGACTCCACGGCCTTGCCGTTGACCACCGGCATCGCGCCGGGCAGGCCCAGGCAGGTCGGGCAGACCTGCGTGTTGGGCTCCGCGCCGAACGCGGTCGGGCAACCGCAGAACATCTTGGTGTTGGTGTTCAGCTCGACGTGGATCTCCAGGCCCATCGCCGGGTCGAACTTCTCGACGACCTCGTCGAAGTCCACGAGCTCCCTGGTGCTCATGTCACTCACCTTCCTGGGCGTACGACGAGGGCACGATCCTGCCGCCCCACCGCTCGGTCAGCGCCGCCTCGAGGCGGGCGTCCTCGAGCACCGGCGCGAGGAACTGGATGCCGGTCGGCAGGCCGTCGGCGCTGCTGGTGCCGGACGGGACGGAGATGCCGGGGACGCCTGCGAGGTTCGCCGGGATGGTGGCAAGGTCCTGCAGGTAGTTGGCCAGCGGGTCGTCGGTCTTCTCCCCCAGCGCCCACGCGGTGGTCGGCGCGGTCGGGCTGACGAGCAGGTCGACCGACTCGAAGGCCTTCTTGAAGTCCTCGATGATCAGCGTGCGGATCTTCTGCGCCTGGCCGTAGTAGGCGTCGTAGTAGCCGCTCGACAGGGCGTAGGTGCCGATGAGGATGCGGCGCTTGACCTCGTCGCCGAAGCCGGCGTCGCGGGAGACCCGCATGACCTCCTCGGCCGACGGCGAGCCCTCGGGCGTGACCCGCCGGCCGTAGCGCATGGCGTCGAACTTGGCGAGGTTCGAGGAGCACTCGGCCGGGAGGATCAGGTAGTAGGCCGCCATCGCGTGCACGAAGCTCGGCAGGCTGACCTCGGTGATCTCCGCGCCGAGCCCCCTGAGGACCTCGATCGCCTCGTCGAAGCGCTCCACGACAGGTGCGCTCCACGCGTCGCCCTGCAGCTCGGTGACGATGCCGATCCGGACGCCGCTGAGGTCACCCGCGGCGCCGGAGCGCGCGGCCTCGACGAGGCCCTCGAGCTTGCCGGGGACGGAGGTGGAGTCCAGCGGGTCGTGGCCGCCGATGAGCTCCTGCAGCAGCGCCGCGTCGAGCACGGTGCGGGTGCAGGGGCCGAGCTGGTCGAGGGAGTTGGCCAGGGCGATCACGCCGTAGCGCGACACCGAGCCGTAGGTCGGCTTCACGCCGACGGTGCCGGTCATCGCGCCGGGCTGGCGGATGGAGCCGCCGGTGTCGGAACCGATCGCGAGCGGCGCCTGGAAGGCGGCCACCGCGGCAGCCGAGCCGCCACCGGAGCCGCCGGGGATCCGGGTGCGGTCCCACGGGTTCCTGACCGGGCCGTAGGCGGAGTTCTCGTTGGCCGAGCCCATCGCGAACTCGTCCATGTTGGTCTTGCCGAGGATCGGCAGGCCGGCGGCGCGGATCTTCGCGGTCACGGTGCCGTCGTACGGCGGGACCCAGCCCTCGAGGATCTTCGAGCCCGCGGTGGTGGGCAGCCCCTTCGTGGCGAGCACGTCCTTGATGGCGATCGGAACGCCGTCGAGCGGGTGCAGCGGCTGGCCCTCGGCCCGGCGCTCGTCGGACGCCTTCGCCTGGACGAGGGCGCCCTCGGCGTCGACGTGCAGGAAGGAGTTGAGGCCGTCGGGGCCGTCGTTGGTGGCGGCGATCTGGTCGAGGTGGGCCTGGACCAGCTCGACGGAGGTGACCTCGCCGGCGGCGAGGGCGTCGGCCTGCTCCGCGGCGGTCTTGTGGATCCAGCTGCTCACTGCTCGTCCCCCAGGATGCGCGGGACGGAGAACTTCTGGTCCTCCGAGGCGGGTGCTCCGGACAGCGCCTGCTCCGGCGTCAGCCCGGGGACCACGACGTCCTCGCGGAACACGTTGGTCATGGGGATCGGGTGGGAGGTCGGCACGACGTCGGCGCCGGCCACGCCCTGGATCGAGGCGACCGCCTCCAGGATCACGTTGAGCTGGGGAGCCAGGTGGTCCAGCTCGGCGTCGTCGAGGTCGATCCGGGCGAGATCGGCCAGGTGGGCCACCTCGTCGCGGGACAGTTGGGACATGCCGGCGATTCTAGGTGGCGGAGCAGTCCCTAGAATCCGGCGGGTGCACCTCCCCCTCCCGACACCGCCGCGCCTCCCGCAGCGCGTCGTCGTGGCGGGCGGGCAGAGCCCCCTGCTGACGTCGCTCCTGGAACGCCTCGCCGCCACGCTCGACGTGCCGCTGGTGACCCAGGGCGACCTCACCTCCCGCGAGGAACTCGAGCTGCTGGCCGCCTTCGACGGGTGGGTCACCACCGGCGAGACGTACGACGTCCGGTCGGTCCTGCTCGACCGGGCGGACCTGGTGGTCGTGGTGTCGGCGGACGAGCCCGGCACGCTGCGCAGCCTCGTGCGGCGGACCGTCCGCCGGATGCGGGCGGACGCCGCTGCGGAGCCGGACCTGGCCTGGGTCGACGCGCTCCCGCTCTCGCACCCCGACCTCGAGGTGGTCCGGCTCGCCGGCGCCGACGCCGTCGAGCACTGGCTCGCGTCGCTGCACTGAGCCGTCCCGGAGCGCGCCCAGCGCGGTCTCAGCGCCCCGCGGCGACCAGGATCGACCCCCGCTCGTCGACCTCGGCGTCGACCTCGACCCGGCCGTCCTCGGTGAACGCCTTCCCGCGCCGCACCAGGCGGCGGGCCTCCGCCGTGTCGCGGTCCACGAGGACCAGGTCCATCCGGCCGTCACCGTCGGTGTCGGCCCCGACCGAACGGGTCCGGTCCAGGCGCAGGTCGACGACCTGGGGCCGGCCGGACTCGGCGAGGCCGCCGTCGGCGGCGAGGAGGGTGACCACCTCGATGCCCCCGTCGACCGCGCGCAGCGCGACGACGTCGGCGTCCCCGTCGCCGTCCACGTCGCCGACCACCGGGCGGGTGTCGCGCAACGACCAGTCGGCCCGGAACCACTCCTCGTCCGCGGCGAACCGATCGCCCTCGGAGCGCAGCACGCCGACCTCGATCCCGCCGCCGTCGGCCGGCACGACGCCGACGAGGTCGACGTCCCCGTCCCCGTCGGCGTCACCGGCGCCGAGCCGGAGATCGGCGACCCGTGCGCCGGGCACCCGGGCCCAGCGCACGGGCTTCGCGAACCGCTCGCCGTCGGAGAGCGCCACGTCGACCCGCACCCCCTCGTCCACGTCGCGGGCGAGGGCGAGGTCGTCGCGGCCGTCGGCGTCGAAGTCCCCCGAGACCACCTTGAACTCCTCCGGCAGGGCCAGCCGCGCCCACCGGGTCGCAGGGTCGAAGCTGCCGCCGGTCGACACGGCCACCCGCACCCGGGAGGGCCGGACCGCCGCGACGTCGGCGCGGCCGTCGCCCGTGTAGTCCCCGCGCACGACCAGGGCGTCGCCCCACGCGGTGCCTGCCCAGGTCTGCTCCTGGCCGAACCCGCTGGACGTCCGGTCGTCCGAGAGCAGCACGACGGTCTCGTCGGCGCCGTCGTCGAGCAGCACGGTGTCGTCGAGGCCGTCGCCGTCCACGTCCGCCACGGCGACCGGCCCGGCTGCACGGGAGCCGCTCTCCCCCGTCCCGGGGCCCTCGGACGCGGTGCTGCCGGACGCCGTCGGCTCACCCCGGTCGCCGTCGCGCAGCAGGCTCCACGCGAGACCGCCGCCGACGCCGACGAGGACTGCCAGCGCGACGAGGGTGGCGACCAGCCACCCGCGCCGCGGCGGCTCGTCGGGCACGACCGGGGTCGGCGCCGGTAGCGGCGAGGGGTACGACGCGACCTGCGGCACCTCAAAGGTCGAGGGAGCGGGCCGGTAAGCCGGCCCTCCAGCGCCACCGGCGGGGAACCCGCCGGCGGCCCGGACCGCCCGCAGGTGCGCCGCGGCCGCTGCAGCGGAGGGGTGGCGGGCGGCGGGGTCCTTGGCCATCGCCCGGGCCAGGAACGCGTTGAGCTGCGCGGGCGCGCCGGGCAGCTGCGGGACCGGGGCGAGCTCGTGCTGCGTCGCGAGCTGGACCGGCCCTCCGTCGTACGGCGGCCGCCCGGTGAGCAGGAACCAGAGCAGGCAGCCGAGGGCGTAGACGTCGCTGGCCGGGGTCGCGGGCTCGCCGCGGAAGCGCTCCGGGGCGAGGTAGGCGTAGGTGCCGGCGACGACGCCGCTGTGGGTGAGCGCGGACTCGTCGTCGCGGGCGATGCCGAAGTCGCAGAGGTAGGCGTGCACCTGGTCCTGACCGGCGCGGAGCAGCACGTTGTGCGGCTTCACGTCGCGGTGCACGACCCCGACGGCGTGGGCGTCGGCGAGCGCGGAGGCCACCTGTGCGGCGAGGTCGAGGGCGGTGTCGACGGACGGGACGCCCTCGCGCGCGACGCGGGCGGCGAGGTCGCCGCCGGAGACGAACTGGGTGGCGAGGTAGAGCACCCCGTCCTGCTCACCGTGGCTGTAGACCTGGATGATGTGCGGGCTGTCGCTGCGGGCGAGCACCGTGGCCTCGCGCAGGAAGCGCTGCCGGAACTCCGGCTCCTCGGCGAGCTGGACGGCGAGCACCTTCAGCGCGACCCGCCGGCCCAGGCCCTCCTCGACCGCCTCGTAGACGACACCCATCCCGCCGGCACCGAGCTGCCGGGTGATCCGGTAGGGGCCGATGGTGTCGCCGACGCCGAGGAACCGTGCCACGGTCGCGCCTTTCGTGCGGGGACCCGGGCCTCCCAGCGTAGTGTCGCGCGGCCGGTTCGGCAGCGGGTCAGCGGCGACCGCCCGGCCCGGTCGGCCGGTCGGTCGGCCGACCGGTCGGCGAGGCTGCCTGCGTCGGCCGGCCGGTCGGTCGGGTGGTCGGCTTCTGGGCCTGCGTGGGCGTCGAGCGCTGGGTCGGGGTGGTCCGCGGGGACGTCGGCGACGGCGCCGCGGTCGTCGGGCGGGTGCTCGGGGTGGTCCGCGGCGTCGAGGACGGCCGGGCCGACCCGCGGGTGCCTGCCGGGGAGGTCACGACGACCGCCTCGGTCGCCGGAACGCTGCTGCCGGGGACGATGGTGCCGGTGGGTGCGTCGCCCGTGCCCGGCTGCTCCCCGGGTGGCTTGCGGACGGTCCGGTCGTCATCGCCGTCGGTGAGGTCACCCACCCGGTCACCGATCCGGTCACCGATCCCGGTGACCCGCGGGCCCTGCACCGGTGCGGCCAGGGCCACGAAGGCGACCAGCACCGCCGCCGTGGCGACCAGCACGAGCCCGCCCCGGCGAGCGCTGCGCGTGCCCCACGACGCGACCGCCTCGCGCCGGCGGCGGCGCAGGTCCTCGGGCAGGTCGGAGCGGATCGCGGCCAGGCTGTTGACCGGCGCCGAGAAGTAGCCCGCGGCGTGGACGGCGAGCAGGCCGCCGACCGCCGCAGCCGCCCAGCCACCCCGGAGCACGACCACGGCGGCCACCGCGAGGCAGACCAGGCCCGCGACGAGCTCGGTCCGGTTGCCGCGGACGGCGTCGCGCCACCCCAGGTCGCCCTTGACCTTCGGCGTGCGCAGGAAGGCCCCCTCGCGGGCGGTCAGGCCGCGCACGCACGCGAGTGCCACCGTCCAGCCCAGCGCCAGCCAGATGCCGAACGCCCCGAGTGACTCGCGCCAGCCGGCACCGCTGGTGCGCCGCACCAGGGCCAGCGAGCGCAGGGCGCCGAGCACGACCAGGACGAGGACGCAGGCGAGGATCAGCCCGGACATCCGGCGCACCACGAGGCCCTCGCCGAGAACCAGGTCGGACGCGCCGACCAGCAGGAACCCCGTGAAGAGCACCGAGGCGAGGTCGCCGAACCACTGCAGGCCGCCCACCAGGTAGGCCCAGCGCTGGGCGAGGTCGAGCCGGTTGTCCGCCGCACGACGCCCGGGGAGCAACGAGCGCCAGTGCATCCGCAGGATCTGGACCCCGCCGAAGCACCAGCGGAAGCGCTGTCGCTTGAGGGCCTCGAAGGTCAACGGCATCAGGCCACGTCCGAACGACCGGTCGACGTGGATGCCGCGGCCGCCCGCACGCAGCAGGCGCAAGGAGAGCTCGGCGTCCTCGGTGATGCACCACTCGTCCCAGCCGCCGGCGGTCTCCATCGCGGAGCGGCGGATGAGGCCCATCGTGCCGCCGAAAATGGCGCCGTTGCGCTCGGCGCGCGAGCGCTGCGAGACGTCGAAGAAGTAGGCGTACGAGCGGTAGAGGCGGCGGAAGTAGGGCGCGACGTCCCAGTCCCGGTAGTCCTGCGGCGTCTGCACGAACGCGACGTCCGGCTCGGCGAACAGCGGCGCGCAGCGGGCCAGGAAGTCGGGGTCGACGAGGTAGTCGGCGTCGACGATGCCGATCACCTCGGCCCGAGGGTCGGAGACCCGCAGCGCCTCGTTGAGCGCCCCGCTCTTGTAGCCGGGCCAGTCGGCCAGGTTGCAGGAAGCGCACCCGGGCCCGGCCGCGGCACCACTCCTCGACCGGGCGCCACAGCGCAGGGTCGTCGGTGTTGTTGTCGACGACCAGGACCTCGTAGTCGTCGTAGTCGAGGGCGAGCAGCGCCTCCACGGTCGAGATGACCATGTCCGGCGGCTCGTTGTGGGTCGGGACGTGCAGCGAGACGAACGGCCGGGGGCGAGCCTCCGGGCCGGGATGGTCCACGTCGACCGGCGTCCAGCCGCGGCGGGCGAGCACGTCGACGAGCTCCCAGACGTAGCCCGCCCCGATGAGCAGCATGAACGCCTCGACGAGCAGCAGCAGCGCGCTGGCGACGCTGCCGGCCACACCGAGGTCCGCCGTCGTGGTCCAGTGCACGACGAAGACGAGGTAGGCGACGGCGACGTCGATGGTGAGCGCCCACGCGACCAGGCCCCGGGCCGCCCAGTGCCGCGCGACCGGCGCCCAGAGCAGCACGCTGGCACCGAGCACCACCCCGAGGACGGCCGCCCCGACCGGAGCGAGGCCGGCGACCCCGCCGGCGACCAGCCCGGCGAGGGCCACGACCGTCGCGGCCACCGACGCACGCTGCCACGTCGTCACTGCGTGCTCCCGGCGCGCCTGCGGGACGGTGAACAACCCCACCGTCGCCGGGACCAGCAGGGCCACCGAGACGAGCAGCACCTGCTCGAGGACGTCCGCGACCATCTCCAGCAGGGTACGACGGGTCAGCCGAGGTGCCGCGCCAGGAAGCGCTCCGTCCGCTGCATGGACAGCTCGAACTGCGGACCGAAGGCGTGCCCCTCGCCGGGGTAGGTCCGCAGCGTGACGTCGACGCCGGCGGCCCGCATCAGCCGTGCCGTCTGCCGGCTCCAGCGCAGCGGACAGCTGTCGTCCAGGGTGCCGTGGTGGATCAGCACCGGCTCGGTGACGTCGCCGAAGTAGGTGCGCGCGCTGATCCCGGCCCAGAAGTCCGGGTTGCGCCGCGGCTCGTCGTACCGGCGCAGGATGCGCGACGACAGGCTGTCGCGGCCGGGGTCGTTGCGGATCCAGCGGTCGAAGTTGTCCACCGCGTCCGAGCTCACCGGCGCGAAGACGACGCCGGCGCGGACGAGGCCGGGCTGGGCGACCAGGGCGTTGTAGACGACCCCGCCGCCCATGGAGCGGCCGACCACGGCCATCCGCTCGTCGTCGACCGGGCCGCGCCAGCGGCGCAGGGCGTGCACGGCGTTGATGACGTCCTCGGTGTAGCCCATCCGCATGTCCATCCCGTCGCTGCGGTCGGGGTCGGACGCGGCGTGGCCGCGGTAGTCGACGTGCAGCACCACGTAGCCGCGGTCGGCGAGCCAGGCCCGCTCGCGGGTCATCCCCTGCCCGTTCACGTAGACCGCGGGGTCGATGTAGCCGTGGGCCAGCACCAGCGCGGGGAACGGCCCGTCGCCCGCGGGGACCGCCAGGCGTCCGGAGACGGTGAGGTCACCGCTGCGGTAGGTCACCTCGTACTGCCGCTGGGTGGCGGTCCGCAGCACCTCGGCGCCCAGCCGCAGCCGGCCGCCGTTGAAGTCCTTCTGCGCCAGGGCCGGCAGCGAGACCCGGTGCGGGACCGGCGTGGCCGAGGCCGACGGAGACGACAGGGACGAGGGCTCGGCTGCCGCCGGGGCGTCCGGGGTCGTCGTCGCGGAGGCTTCGGGGCTGGAGGCGTCCGGGCGCGGCGCGTCGTCCGTCGGGCCGGAGCACCCGGCGAGCAGCACGGCGACGAGGACCGCCACGAGGGTGGCGGCCGGGACGGCCGGTGCGGGCGACCTCACCCGACCAGTGTGCCCTGCGCCGGCGCAGGTCGTCAGGACACGGCGTCCGGCCCGGACTCCAGCAGCTTCTTGAAGCCGTCCTCGTCGAGGATGGGGACGCCGAGCTGCTCGGCCTTGTCGGCCTTCGAACCGGCGTTGTCGCCGACCACGACGAAGTCGGTCTTCTTCGACACCGAGCCGGCGGCCTTGCCGCCGCGGGACAGGATCGCCTCCTTGGCCGAGTCGCGGGAGAAGTCGACCAGGGAGCCGGTCACCACGACGGTGAGCCCCTCGAGGGTGCGCGGGACCGACTCGTCGCGCTCGTCGGCCATCGCGACGCCGGCGGCGGTCCACTTGTCCACGATCTCGGTGTGCCAGTCGACGCCGAACCACTGGATGACCGCGGCGGCGATGGTCGGGCCGACGCCCTCGGCGGCCGCGAGCTGCTCCTCGGTGGCGGCGCGGATCGCCTCCATCGATCCGAACTCGGCGGCGAGGGCACGGGCGGCCGTCGGGCCGACGTGGCGGATCGACAGCGCGACCAGCACCCGCCACAGCGGGACCTGCTTGCGCTCGGCGAGGTTGGCCAGCAGCTTCTCGCCGTTGGCGGTGAGCTGCGGTCCGTCCTCGTCCTTCTTCGGCGCGCGGGTGAACAGCGGCGCGGTCAGCAGCTTCTCCGGGGTGAGGTCGAAGATGTCGCCCTCGTTGGCGATGGCGCCGGCGTCGAGCAGCGCGACCGCTGCCTCGTAGCCGAGTCCCTCGATGTCGAAGGCGCCACGGCCCGCGACGTGGAAGACCCGCTCGCGGACCTGGGCGGGGCAGTGCTCGTGGTTGGGGCAGCGGCGGTCCTTGTCGCCCTCCTTCTGCTCCACCAGCGCGGTGCCGCAGGCGGGGCACTCGGTCGGCATCTCCCACTCGGGCAGGCCCTCGGGGCGCAGCGCGAGCACCGGGCCGACGATCTCGGGGATGACGTCGCCGGCCTTGCGCAGGATCACGGTGTCGCCGGGGCGCACGTCCTTGCGCTTGACCTCGTAGCCGTTGTGCAGGGTCGCCATCTCCACGGTGGACCCGGCGACCTTGACCGGCTTCATCACGCCGTACGGCGTCACCCGGCCGGTGCGCCCGGTGTTGACCTCGATCCGGAGCAGCTCGGTGTTGACCTCCTCCGGGGGGTACTTGTAGGCGATCGCCCAGCGCGGGGCACGGCTGGTGGAGCCGAGCCGGCGCTGCAGGGACACGTCGTCGACCTTCACCACGACGCCGTCGATCTCGTAGGGCACGATCGAGTGGCGGTTCTCGCCGGCGTGGGTGATGTAGCCCTCGACGTCGGAGAGCGTCGGCACCACCCGGACCTGCCCGGACACCGGCAGGCCCCAGGCCGCGAGCGCCTCGTAGGCCTGCGACTGCGCCTTCGGCTCGAAGCCCTTCCGGGCGCCGATGCCGTGGCAGACCATGCCGAGCGCGCGGGTGGCGGTGACCCGCGGGTCCTTCTGCCGCAGCGAGCCCGCGGCGGCGTTGCGGGGGTTGGCGAACGCGGGCTTGCCGGCCTCGGTCATCGTCACGTTGAGCGCCTCGAACGCCTCCACGGGCAGGAACACCTCGCCGCGCACCTCGACCAGGTCGGGCACCGGGAACTCGTCGGTCCCGGTCAGCCGGTGCGGCACCGAGGAGATCGTCTTGACGTTGGGGGTCACGTCCTCGCCCGTGCGGCCGTCGCCGCGGGTCAGCGCCCGGACCATGCGGCCCTTCTCGTAGAGGATGTTGATGGCCAGGCCGTCGACCTTGAGCTCGCACAGCAGGGCCGCGTCGCCCGCGCCCTCGCGCGCGAGCCGGCTGTGCCAGGACGCCAGCTCCTCGAACGAGAAGGCGTTGTCGAGGCTCTCCATCCGCTGCAGGTGGTCGACCGCTGTGAACTCGGTGGACACCGCGCCGCCGACCTTCTGCGTCGGCGAGTCCGGCGTGCGCAGCTCGGGGAACTCCTCCTCCAGCGCCTCGAGCCGCCGCATCCGCTGGTCGAAGTCGGCGTCGGAGAGCGTCGGGTCGTCGAGGACGTAGTAGCGGTAGCGCGCCTCCTCGACCTCCTCGCTGATCGTCGCGTGCTCGTCGCGGGCCTCGGGCGGGACGGCGGGGAGGGCGGCGTCGCTCATGGAGGACATCTTGCCGGTCCGCACCGACATCCCGGCGCTCGGCTGCCCGGGCGCGGCACCGATGTCGGTGGTGTGCGGAAGAGTCGGGAACACATCAGCAGGAAATCGAGTTGACGAAACGAAACAGTTCCGTACTATCGTTGTGGAACGAAACCGTTCCGTTTCATCCGTTTCGTCTGTGTCATCTGTGTCGTCCCACTCCCGACCCCGAGAGGTGTCATGGTCCCCCGTCTCCACCGCCACGAGGCGTCCAGCCGTCCCCGCGTCGAGGGCGACCGCGAGCAGGAGATCCTGCACGCAGCGCTCGACGTGCTCGCGGACGTCGGCTACGACCGCCTCACGATGGACGCGGTCGCGACCAGCGCGAAGGCGTCGAAGGCGACGCTCTACCGCAAGTGGGAGAGCAAGGCCGCCCTGGTCATCGACGCGCTGATGGCGGAGAAGACCCCGTTGCAGGCGCCCGGTGACACCGGCAGCCTGCGCAGCGACCTGCTCGCGACCTTCTGCAGCGCCGGCGGCCTCGCCGACGGCCACCAGGTCGCCGTCCTCGGCAGCGTGATCACCGCGATCAGCCGGGACCCCGAGTTCGCCGCCGCGTTCCGCGAGCGCTTCATCGCGCCCAAGGTCGCGATCGTGCGCGAGCTCTACGAACGCGGCCGGGAGCGGGGTGAGGTGCGCGACGACGTGGACCTCGACCTCGTCGCGGCCGCCCTGCCGGGCATCGTCCTCCACCGCATCTTCCTGCTGGGCGACGAACCCTCCCCCGACCTGATCGCCCGCGTCGTCGACCAGGTCATCCTCCCCGCCGTGACCCGCGGCTGACGCAACCTCCCTCCCCACCCACCCGAAGGAAACCCTCCATGACCGACGTCGAACCGCTCGACCCTGCGCGGACGACCTCCGCCGCAGAGCCGGAGGTCACCGCCCCGAAGCACGCCGGGCTCGCGCTCGTGCTGATCCTCACCGCCCAGCTGATGGTGGTGCTGGACTCCACGATCGCCAACATCGCGCTGCCCTACATCGGCACCGACCTCGACATCTCCCAGGCCAACCTGACCTGGATCGTCACCGGCTACGCCCTGGCCTTCGGCGGCCTGCTGCTGCTCGGCGGCCGCCTCGGCGACCTGTACGGACGCCGCCGCCTCTTCATGGCCGGGCTGGCGACCTTCGCGGTCGCCTCCCTGCTCGGCGGCGTCGCCGCCAACGAGGCCATGCTCCTCGGCTCCCGCGCCCTGCAGGGCGTCGGTGCCGCGATGGCCGCCCCCGCCGCGCTCGCGCTGATCACCACCACGTTCCCGGCCGGTCCGGCGCGCAACCGCGCGATGGCCGCCTACGCCACGATGTCCGGGGTCGGCGCCGCGATCGGCCTCATCCTCGGCGGCTGGCTCACCGGCCTCGACTCCTTCGTCGGCCTCGACATCGACGGCTGGCGGATGACCTTCCTCATCAACGTGCCGATCGGCCTGGTCGCAGCCGCCGCTGCCCCGCGGTTCCTGCAGGAGTCCGAGTCGCACCCCGGTGAGATGGACGTCCCGGGCGCCATCACCGGCACGCTCGGCCTGCTCGGCATCGTCTTCGGCCTCACCCGGGCCGGCGAGGAGGCCTACGGCTGGGACCACGCCCAGACCATCACGTCGCTGATCGCCGGCGCCGTGCTCCTCGTGGCGTTCGCCGTCATCGAGACGCGCGTCGCCCACCCGCTGCTGCCCGTGCGGATCTTCGCCAACCGCACCCGGGCCACGAGCTTCGCGGCCATGATGATCGCGCCCGCCGCGATGTTCGCGATGTTCTACTTCCTGAGCCTGTTCATCCAGCAGATCATGGGCTTCAGCCCGCTCCAGGCCGGCTTCGCGTTCCTGCCGTTCTCGGTCGGCATCGTGATCGGCGCCGGGCTGGCGTCCAACCTGGTCGCCCGGATCGACGCCCGCTACCTCGCCGGCGTCGGCACGCTGCTGGCCGCGACCGCGCTGTTCATGTTCTCGCGGATCCCGGTCGACGGCTCCCCCGACGCGGTGCTCGCCGCGCTGGGTGACGGCGGCGCCGACATCAGCTACTGGGCGCACGTGTTCCCGTTCGTGGTCCTGATGGCCGTCGGCATGGGCCTGACGTTCGTGCCGATGACCCTCACTGCGGTCCACCACGTCCGCAGGGAGGACTCCGGCATCGGCTCCGGCGTGCTGAACACGATGCAGCAGGTCGGCGGTGCCCTGGGCCTCGCGACGCTGAGCACGGTCGCACTGCACTTCAGCAACGACCAGGCGCGCGAGGTCGCGGGACCGATGGCGGACGCGATCGTGGCCGGCGGTGGCGACCCGAACGCCGTCGTGCCGGGCACGGACCTGTCCTTCCTCGAGGCCGCGGTCTTCGGCTCGGCGTTCCCGGAGGGCGCGGTGAACGCCTTCCTCGTGGCTTCCGGGCTGATGCTGCTCGCGTCCGCCGTGATCTGGACGTTCCTCAACGTCAAGCACACCGAGCTGGCGACCGACGCACCCGAGGGCGTGCACGTGGGCTGACCTCCCACCCGCGTCGCACGCACGACAGGGCCCGCCGGGGTGATCCCCCGGCGGGCCCTGTTGCGTCCTGGCCTGCGGCGCGACGTCAGGCGGTGCCGAGCAGCTTCTCCAGCGCCTCCACGAAGGCGGGGACGTCGTCCGGCTTGCGGCTGGTCACCAGGTTGCGGTCGACGACCACCTCCGCGTCGACCCAGCTGCCGCCCGCGTTGCGGACGTCGTCCTGCAGGCTCGACCAGCTGGTGAGCCGGCGGCCCTCGACGAGGCCAGCGGACACGAGCAGCCACGGACCGTGGCAGATCGACGCCAGCGGCTTCCCCGCGGCATCGATGGTGCGCACGATGGTCTGGGCCCGGGCGTCGCTGCGCAGCTGGTCGGCGTTCACGGTGCCGCCGGGCACGACCACGGCGTCAAGCGAGTCGACGTCGACGTCGTCGAAGGACCCGTCGACCTCGATCTCACGGGTGGGGTTCACGTCGCCCTCGGCCGCCTGGATCGAGGAGCCGTCGGCGGACAGGACCAGCACCTCGGCACCTGACTCCCGCAGCCGGTCACGAGGCCCGACGAGCTCGGGCTCCTCGACGTAGTCGCCGGCGATGATAGCGACGCGCTTGCCGGTCAGGTCGGGCATGGGTCACTCCTTCTGGTCGGGACCCCGGGCATTACCCGCCGTGGTGGGCGGCATCCGGTGACCCCTCCCGGGAGCGATCGGCTCAGGACAGGGAGCGCGCTGCGGAGCGCACCAGCTCCACGGTCGCCCGGGCGCCGGCGGGCGTCGAGCCCGCGAGCCCGCACGCCGGGGTCACGACGACCCGGTCACCGACCTGCTCGGGGTCCAGGCCCAGCACGTCGAGCCAGCGCAGGACCCGTTCGACGACGGCCTTCGCGGCAGGCAGCGTGCCGGCCGTCGGTACGACGCCCACCGCGACCGTGTCACCGGCCTCGAGCGCCTCGGCCGCGGCGTCGAGGCCGGCTGCGTCGAGCAGGGAGAGGTCGATCATCACGCCTCGCGCGCCCGCGCCACGCAGGAGCCCGACGGGCACGTCGGCCGCGCAGCAGTGCACCCACGGCACCGCCCCCGCGTCGGCGGCGGCGCCGAGGACCCACTCCAGTGCCTCACTCGCCTCGGGCGGGTGGACGGTGCGGTGCTTGCCGAAGCCGGAGGCGGTCGGCACCGCCCCCGCGAGGACGGCGGGCAGGGCCGGCTCGTCGAGCTGGAGCACGACGTCGGTGGCTCCCGGGACCCGGCGCCGGACGTCGGCGACGTGCTCGGCCACGGCGAGGGCAAGCGCCTGGGCCAGGTCGCGGCGGGCGCCGTGGTCGGCGAGCAGCTTGTCGCCGCGCGGGCGCTCGACGGTCGCGGCCAGCGTCCAGGGGCCGGCGACCTGCACCTTCACCGGCCCGGCGTAGGCGGCCATCCGCTCCTCGAGGCTGTCGAGGTCCTGGTGGACGAGGCTGCGGGCGCGCCGCTGGTCGACCGCCGGTGCCCCGGACGTGCCGGTCAGCCGCCACCCACCCGGCTGCAGGTCGGCGTCGAGCTCGCCGACGAGGCCGAGGGTGCGGCCGGTCAGGTCGGCGATCGCCCCGCGGCCGGGCACCTCGGGCAGGAACGGGAGCCCGTCGCCGGTCGCGAGCTCGCCGAGGACGACGGCCAGCGCCTCGTCGAAGTCGTGCTGGGAGTCGCCCGGGAACGAGCCGACCCCGCTGGCCAGGACCGTCATGCCGGGACCCGCTCCGCGACGGTGATGGTGGCCGAGCCGACGACCCGCGTCCCGTCGTACACGACGACGGCCTGGCCGGGCGCGATGCCGTGGGCGTGGTCGAGCAGCCGTACGTCGAGGCGGTCCTCCCCCACCTGGACGACGGCGCGGTGCTCGGCACCGTGGGCGCGCAGCTGGACGGTCACGTCAGGCCCGTCGAGGACGCTGCCTGTCGGCAGCGGCGTGCCGCACCAGCGCAGCCGGTCGCCGGTGATCCGCTCCACGGCGAGGCGCTCGCGGGGCCCCACGGTGACGGTGCCGCTGACCGGCTCGATGTCGAGGACGTAGCGCGGGCGACCGTCCGGGGCCGGTCGGCCCAGGCGCAGGCCGCGGCGCTGGCCGATGGTGAAGCCGTAGGTGCCGGTGTGGTGTCCGAGCACCTCGCCGGTCTCCTCGTCGCGGATCTCGCCGCCCTGGTTGGGCGCCCGGTCGCCGAGCTTCTCCCGCAGCCAGCCGGTGTTGTCGCCGTCGGCGACGAAGCAGATGTCGTGGCTGTCGGGCTTGTCGGCGACGAGGAGACCGCGCTCGGCCGCTTCCTCGCGGACCTTGTCCTTGGTGGTGTCGCCGAGCGGGAACAGCGAGTGCCGCAGCTGCTGCTCGTCGAGCACGCCGAGCACGTACGACTGGTCCTTGGCCCCGTCGACCGCCCGGTGCAGCTCGATGCTGCCGTCCGCCGCGGTGCGCACGGTGGCGTAGTGGCCGGTGGCGACGGCGTCGAACCCCAGCGCCAGGGCCCGGTCGAGGACGGCGGCGAACTTGATCTTCTCGTTGCAGCGCAGGCAGGGGTTCGGCGTGTGCCCGGCGGCGTAGGTGTCCATGAAGTCCTCGACCACGTCGGTGTGGAAGCGGTCGGACAGGTCCCAGACGTAGAACGGGATGCCGATGACGTCCGCGGCACGACGCGCGTCGTTGGCGTCCTCGATCGTGCAGCAGCCGCGAGCCCCGGAGCGGTAGGACTTCGGGTTGCGGGAGAGCGCGAGGTGGATGCCGGTCACCTCGTGCCCGGCCTCGGCGGCGCGGGCGGCGGCGACGGCGGAGTCCACTCCCCCGGACATCGCGGCGACGACCTTCACGGGCGCTCCCCCGGGTCAGGCGCGGGCCGCACGGGCCCGCTCCACGCACGGGGCGATGGCGGCGACCACCGCGTCGACGTCGGCCTCGGTGCTGGTGTGGCCGAGGCTGAACCGCAGCGAGCTGCGTGCCTCCGCGGCGTCGCGACCCATCGCGAGCAGGACGTGCGAGGGCTGCGGCACACCGGCCGAGCAGGCCGAGCCGGTCGAGCACTCGATGCCGCGGGCGTCGAGCAGCATCAGCAGCGAGTCGCCCTCGCAGCCGGGGAAGCTCAGGTGCACGTTGCCCGGGAGCCGGTCGACCGGGTCGCCGTTGAGGACGACGTCCGGCACCTCGCGGCGCACCCCCTCGACCAGCCGCTCGCGCAGGGTCTGCAGGCGCACGGCGAGGTCGGCCTGTTGCTTGACCGCGACCTCGACCGCGGCGGCGAACCCGGCGATGGCGGGCACGTCGAGGGTGCCGCTGCGCACGTCGCGCTCCTGCCCGCCGCCGTGCAGCAGTGCGGTCAGGTCCACCTCCCGTCGTACGACGAGGGCGCCGACGCCCTGGGGGCCGCCGACCTTGTGCCCGGAGATGGACAGCGCGTCGACACCGCTGCCAGCGAAGTCGACCGGGACGGCTCCCACGGCCTGGACCGCGTCGGTGTGCACGGGCACACCGTGCTCGCCGGCGATCCGGACGACCTCGTCGATCGGCTGGAGCGTGCCGACCTCGTTGTTGGCCCACATCACGGTGAGCATCGCGACCGTGCCCGGGTCGCGCTGGAGCGCGTCGGCGAGGGCGTCGGTGCGCAGCCGGCCGAGCTCGTCGACGGGCAGCAGCTCGACCTGCGCGGCCTCGTGCTCCTCGAGCCACTCGATCGGGTCGAGCACCGCGTGGTGCTCGACGGCGCTGGCCAGCACGCGGGTGCGGGCGGGGTCCGCGTCACGGCGGGACCAGAACAGGCCCTTGACCGCGAGGTTGTCGGCCTCGGTGCCACCGGAGGTGAACACGACCTCGCCGGGTCGGCAGCCGATGGCGTGCGCGACGGCCTCGCGGGACTCCTCGACGACGCGCCGGGCACGGCGGCCGGAGGCGTGCAGCGAGCTGGCGTTGCCCACCTCGCGCAGGTGCGCGGTCATGGCCTCGAGCGCGACGTCCGTCATCGGTGTCGTCGCGGCGTGGTCGAGGTAGACCGTCGGGGCGTTCATGGCACCACCAAGGTTACGGCGCGCACCCCGGGCACCCCCACCGGCGTCCGGCCAGGGACTGGCGCCGGGGGCGACGACGTGCTTCACTGCGGCAGGGGTGAACGCGTGTTCACCCCCCGGCCGGAAGGAGCGTCCCAGCGCCGTGGCAGCACCCGCGTCCGCCAGCACAGCCAGCCCAGCAGGCACCGCGAGCCCAGCGGCCCGCGCTCCCCGTCCCCGGCGCAGCCCGGGCGTCGTGCTCACCACGCTGTGCCTGTGCGGCATCGTGGTGTCGCTGCAGCAGACGGTGATCCTGCCGCTGCTGCCGAACCTGCCGACCTACCTCGACACCACCGCCGACACCGCGTCGTGGATGGTCACCGCGACCCTGCTCACCGGGGCCATCGCGACGCCCACGCTCTCCCGCCTCGCCGACATGTACGGCAAGCGGCGGATGATCGCCGTCGCGCTGGCCGTCTCCGTCCTCGGCTCGCTGGTGGCCGCCCTCGGCGACTCGGTGTGGCTGCTCATCGGCGCCCGGGCGCTGCAGGGCATCGGGATGGCGCTGATCCCGATCGGCATCGCGATGATGCGCGACGAGCTGCCCCGCGAGAAGGTGCCGCTGGGCGTGGCCATGATGAGCGCGACCCTCGCCATCGGCGCCGGTGCTGCGCTGCCCATGTCGGGCCTGATCGCCGAGCACCTCGACTGGCACGCCAACTTCTGGTTGACCGGTGTCGTCGGCGCCGTGCTCCTGGTCATCGCCCTCACCCTGCTCCCGGAGTCCCCGGTGCGCACCCGCGGCGCCTTCGACCTGCGCGGCGCCGTGCTGCTGACGGTCGCGCTGACCGCGATCCTGCTCGCGCTCTCGAAGGGGGCGCAGTGGGGCTGGACCGCGCCGACCACGCTGGCCCTCGCCGCCGGCGGGCTCGCTGTCCTCGCGCTCTGGGCACCGCTGGAGCTGCGCACGCCCAGCCCGCTGGTCGACCTCCGGGTCGCGGCCCGGAGGGCGGTGCTGCTGGTCAACGCGACCTCGGTCCTCGCCGGCTTCGCGATGTTCGCGAACATGCTGGTGACGACGCAGTACCTCCAGAACGACCCCGGCACTGGCTACGGGCTGGGCCTCTCGACGCTCGAGACCGGGCTGTGGATGGTCCCGAACGCCGCGGCCTTCGGGCTGATGGCGCCGGTCTCCGCCGCCCTCACCCGCCGGGTCGGCCCGCAGTGGACGCTGATCAGCGGCACGCTGCTGATGGGCGTGGCCTACCTCGGCCGCCTGCACTTCGACGGCACCCTCGCTGAGGTCGTCATCGGCTCGGTCGTGGTGGGCTCCGGGACCGCGATGGCGTACGGCGCACTCCCGACGCTGCTGATGCGGGCGGTGCCGGTGACCGAGACCGCGTCTGCCAACGGCCTCAACGTGCTGATGCGCTCGCTGGGCACCTCCACCGCGAGCGCGGCGACGGCGGCCGCGACGACGGCCCTGACGGTGACCGTGGCCGGCCAGGTCGTCGCCTCCACGCAGGCGCTGCACCTGCTGGTGTGGCTGGCCGCCGGTTGCTCTCTCGGCGCGGCCGCAGTCGCGCTGCCCACGCTGCGGATGGACGACTACGCCGAGGGGGCCGACCGGCCGGCGACCTCCGGAGCGGGCCAGCGCGTGCAGGTGGTGCGCGGACGGGTGGTGGACTCCGAGGCCCGCCCCATCCGCAACGCGGTCGTCAGCGTGCTCTCGCCCGCCGGGGAGTCGATCGACTGGGGCCAGGCCGACTCCGAGGGCTGGTTCAACGCCGCGATCCCCGCGCCGGACGACTACCTCGTCGTCACCAGCGCCGACGGCTGGCAGCCCCGTTCACGGGTGATGCACCTCGACAGCGCCCAGCCGATGCCCCCGATCGTGCTGCGCAAGCGGCTGCGGCTGCGCGGCCTGGTGCTGGACGCCGAGGGCGACCCCGTCGGCGACGCCCTGGTCGTGCTCACCCGGGCCTCGGGCGAGTGCGCCGGCACCGCCCGCACCGAGCACGACGGCAGCTACGAGATGCATCGCCCGCCCAACGGCCGCTACGTGCTGACCGTGGTCGCGCCGGACGGGGCGATCGGCGCCCGCCCGGTCGCCGTGTGGGAGGCCGCGCGCAGCGTCGACCTCCAGATCGGCACGCCGCTGGGCACCCCGGCCGGGTCGGAGCGGACGGGCACGCTGTCATGAGCTCCCAGGACGCGATCATCACCGCTGCCCGCGAGCTCTTCACCGCCCACCCCTACCACGCGGTCACGATCCGCGACATCGCCGCGCGGGCCGGCACGTCGGCCGCCCTGGTGATGAAGCTCGGCGGCAGCAAGGTGGAGCTGTTCCGGCGGTCGGCGACCATCGCCCCGCCGCCGCTGCCCGACGTGCCGGTGGAGCGACTCGGCTGGGCGCTGGTCGACGAGGTGGTCGCCCGGCGGGAGCAGGACACGGTGGAGCACCTGGTGCGCGCCGCCAACCTGAAGCTGACCGGGCCCGACCCCGAGCAGGTCCGCACCCTGTTCCTCGCCGGGTACGTCGAGCCGCTGGCCGCGGTGCTGGACGGCCCCGAGGCCGGGCTGCGCGCCGAGCTCGTCGTCGCGGCGCTCGGCGGGCTCGCGGCGACGCTGCGCCTGTTCGAGACGCCGGCATCGGTGGCGGACCTGGACGGCGTGCGGGAGCGCTACGGGCGGGTCGTGCAGCAGCTGCTCGACGGCTGACCCGGCCCGGTCGGGGCGGGCCCGGTCAGAGGATGACGAGGTCGTCGCGGTGGATGACCTCGCGCTCGTAGCCCGCACCCAGCTCGCGCTTGAGGTCCTTGGAGGACCGGCCCTGCAGGGCCGGGATCTCGGCGGCGTCGAAGTTCACCAGCCCGCGACCGACCACCCGACCGTCGGGGGCGACCACGTCGACCGGGTCACCCGCCGTGAAGTCCCCGCGCACCCCGGTCACGCCGGCCGCGAGGAGCGACGCGCGTCGCTCCACGACGGCGCGCACGGCGCCGTCGTCGAGCAGGAGCGCGCCCTTGCCCTCGGTGGCGTGGCGCAGCCACAGCAACCGGGTCGGGCGCCGCTTGCCGGTCGCGTGGAAGAGCGTGCCGACCTGCTCCCCCGCCACCGCACCGGCCGCGTTGTCAGCCGAGGTGAGGACCACCGGGATGCCGGCGCCGGTCGCGATCGAGGCCGCCTCGACCTTGGTGACCATGCCGCCGGTGCCGACCCCGGCGGAGCCCACGGAGCCGACCGTGACGCCCACGAGGTCCTGCTGCCCGCGCACGTCCGGGATGAGCTGCGTGCCGGGACGCGACGGCGGTCCGTCGTACAGGCCGTCGACGTCGGAGAGCAGCACCAGCAGGTCGGCGTGGACCAGGTGCGCGACGAGGGCSGCGAGCCGGTCGTTGTCGCCGAAGCGGATCTCGCTGGTCGCGACGGTGTCGTTCTCGTTGACGATCGGGATGACACCGAGCTCGAGCAGCTTGGTGAAGGTCTGCGAGGCGTTGCGGTAGTGCGAGCGTCGGGTGACGTCGTCGAGGGTGAGCAGCACCTGCCCGGCGGTGAGGCCGTGGCGGGCCAGCTCCTCGGTGTAGCGGTGCACGAGCAGGCCCTGGCCGACCGACGCGGCGGCCTGCTGGGCGGCGAGCGCCCGCGGCCGCTTGCGCATTCGCAGCGGCGCCAGGCCGGCCGCGATGGCGCCGGAGGAGACCAGCACGACCTCGGCCCCGCGCTCGCGCACGCCCGCGAGGACGTCGACCAGCGCGCTGATCCGCTCGGGGTCGATCCCGCCGGACGCGGTCGTCAGGGACGACGAACCGACCTTGACGACGATCCGGTGGGCGGAGGTCACCGCCGCCCGATCACTCACCGGGGTCGTCCTCCTGCCACGCGTCCTCGTCGGTGGCCGGCGCGACGTCCGGGTCCTCCTCCGAGCCGATCTCGTAGGCCATCGGGCCGTACTCGTCGGGCCGGTCGATCCGACGCGCCACGTCGGCACGCGTCTCGCCCTCGGCGCGCTCACCCAGGTGCTCCTGGATCTCGCGGCGGCGGGCAGCGGCCGGGCGCTCCTCGTGGAAGCGGTCGTCCTCGCCGCGGCGCGAGAGGTTCTCCGCACCGGCGTCGATGCCCGGCTTGAAGTCGAAGACCACGGCGTCGTCGACGGAGCCGATGAGCACGGCGTCGCCCTCGACGGCACCCAGCTCGAGCAGCCTGGTCTCGACGCCGAGCCGGTTGAGCCGGTCGGCGAGGTAACCCACGGCCTCGTCGTTGCTGAAGTCCGTCTGGCGCACCCAGCGCTCCGGCTTGGTGCCGCGCACCCGCCAGCCGGCGCCCGTGCGCTTGACGGTGAACCCGTCGTCGTCGACCGGCTTGGGGCGTACGACGATCCGGGCGGGGATCTCGGCCGCCCGGGCCCGCCGCTCCTCGGCGACGAGCTCGGCCATGGCGAAGACCAGCTCGCGGGTGCCCTCGCCGGAGACGGCGGAGATCTCGAAGACCCGCAGGCCGCGCTCGCGGAGCTCGTCGACGACCATCTCGGCGATCCCGCGGCCGTCGGGCACGTCGACCTTGTTGAGGGCCACCAGGCGCGGGCGGTCCTCGAGGCCGCCGTACCGGCGCAGCTCGTCCTCGATCACGTCGAGGTCGTCGACCGGGTTGCGGCCGGGCTCGAGGGTCGCGGTGTCGAGGACGTGGACCAGCGCGGCGCAGCGCTCGATGTGGCGCAGGAAGTCGTGGCCCAGGCCGCGGCCCTCGGCGGCGCCCTCGATCAGGCCGGGCACGTCGGCGACGGTGAAGGTGGTGTCGCCGGCGGTGACCACGCCGAGGTTCGGCACGAGGGTGGTGAACGGGTAGTCGGCGATCTTGGGCCGGGCCCGGGAGATCGCGGCGATCAGGCTCGACTTGCCGGCGGAGGGGAACCCGACGAGGCCGATGTCGGCCACGACCTTGAGCTCGAGGACGACCTCGAGCTCCTCCCCCGGCTCGCCGAGCAGCGCGAAGCCCGGGGCCTTGCGGGACTTGGAGGCCAGCGCCGCGTTGCCGAGCCCACCGCGACCGCCCTGGGCGATGACGATCTCCGTGCCCGGCACGACCAGGTCGGCGATCACCTCACCGTTGCGGTGCTTGACGACGGTGCCGGCGGGCACGGGCAGCACCAGGTCGGAGCCGTGCGAGCCGTTGCGACGGTCACCGGCACCGTGCCCGCCGTGCTCGGCACGGCGACGCGGGCTGTGGTGGTAGTCGAGCAGCGTCGTCACGTCGGGGTCGACGCGCAGGATCACGGAGCCACCGGGGCCACCGTTGCCGCCGTCGGGGCCGCCGAGCGGCTTGAACTTCTCGCGGTGCACGGACGCCACGCCGTTGCCACCTCGCCCCGCAGACACGAACAGGGTCACGCGGTCGACGAACGTGGGCACAGCCATGGGACCAGTCTTTCAGGAGAACCGTCGGGTGAAATGGACGAAGGGCGCCCCGATCAGGGACGCCCTTCGATGAAGCCCGTTGTCAGGGGAGCGTCAGTTGACGTCGCCCGGGACGATGTTGACGACCTTGCGGCCGCGCTTCTTGCCGAACTCGACACTGCCCGCGACGAGCGCGAACAGGGTGTCGTCGCCGCCGCGACCGACGCCGGAGCCCGGGTGGAAGTGGGTGCCACGCTGGCGCACGATGATCTCACCGGCGTTGACCAGCTGGCCGCCGAAGCGCTTGACGCCGAGGCGCTGGGCGTTGGAGTCGCGGCCGTTCTTGGTGGACGCCGCGCCCTTCTTGTGAGCCATGTTTCAGTCCTTCGGAAATGTGTGCCGAGCCGGGTGGACTCAGAGCGAGATGTCGGTGACCTTGACCTGGGTGTACTTCTGGCGGTGACCCTGGCGCTTCTTGTAGCCGGTCTTGTTCTTGTACTTCTGGATGATGATCTTCGGGCCCTTGGTGGCGCCGAGGACCTCGACGGTGACCGTCGCCTTGTCCAGGCCGGTGCTGGTGACGGTCTCGCCGTCCACCGCGAGCACGACCGGCAGGGTCAGGGTGTCGCCGACCGGCGTGGAGACCTTGTCGATCTCGATGACGTCGCCGACAGCGACCTTCTCCTGCTTCGCGCCTGCGCGCACGATCGCGTACACCACCGCGGGCTCCTCACTCGTCAACGTCTGTCCGAAAGTCTCGGCTGCGGCACGCACAGCAGTCCGGTCGGGTGCCGGGTGCCAGCAGAAACGGCACACCTCGGCGGCGCACCGACCATCAATACTACGGGTGGCACCCGCATCCGCCTAATCAGCGCCCGCTCAGCGCTTGCGGGCGCCCTTCTTCTTCACCGGCACGTGCTCCACGTGGGGCTCCGCCGGCGCCTGGTCGGCGTCGCCCGCTGCCCCGTCGGCCTCGGCCGGCTCGGCCGCCGGCGGGCCCCGCGACGACGGGTCCGGGTGACGACGGTGGTCGTGGCG
>NZ_VLJQ01000091.1:24742-31901 GCF_007829375.1 Nocardioides sp. J9
GCCGGCGGCCTCGGTGGCCGCGGCGTCGACCTCGGCCGGCTTGACCTCGTCGGCCGGCTTCACCTCGTCGGGGTTCTCGTCGGCGTTCTCGTCGGACTCGTCGTGGTGCTTGGCCATCGCAGCGACGTCCTTGGGCGAGGGCACCGGCTTGGGTGCCTCGGCCGCGCCGTTGTCGCCGCCGCCCTGGCCGCGACCCTTGCGGCGCCGGCCCTTGCGCTCCTCGCCGTCGCCGCCGCCCTGGTTGCCCCGCTTGGGCTCCACCGGCAGGTCGTGGACGACCAGCCCGCGGCCCTGGCAGTGCGTGCAGGTCTCGCTGAACGCCTCCAGGAGACCGGTGCCGATCCGCTTGCGGGTCATCTGGACCAGGCCGAGCGAGGTGACCTCGGCGACCTGGTGGCGGGTCCGGTCACGGCCCAGGCACTCGACGAGGCGGCGCAGCACCAGGTCGCGGTTGGACTCGAGGACCATGTCGATGAAGTCGACGACGATGATGCCGCCGATGTCGCGCAGCCGGAGCTGGCGCACGATCTCCTCGGCCGCCTCGAGGTTGTTCTTGGTGACGGTCTCCTCGAGGTTGCCGCCGGAGCCGGTGAACTTGCCGGTGTTGACGTCGACGACGGTCATCGCCTCGGTGCGGTCGATGATCAGCGAGCCACCGGAGGGCAGCCAGACCTTGCGGTCGAGGCCCTTGGCGATCTGCTCGTCGATCCGGTACGCCGCGAAGACGTCGGGCTTGTCGTCGCCGGTCTCGTAGTGCTCGAGCCGGTCGGCCAGGTCGGGGGCGACGTGGTCGACGTACTCCTTGACCGTGGTCCACGCCTCGTCGCCCTGGACGACGAGCCTGGCGAAGTCCTCGGTGAACAGGTCGCGGACGACCTTGAGGGTCAGGTCCGGCTCGCCGTAGAGCAGCTGCGGGGCGTTGCCCTTGGCGACACGGGACTCGATGTCCTCCCAGCGGGCCTTGAGCCGCTCGACGTCGCGGGTCAGCTCCTCCTCGGAGGCACCCTCGGCGGCGGTGCGGACGATCACGCCGGCGGTGTCGGGGACGATCTCCTTGAGCAGGGTCTTGAGCCGCGAGCGCTCGGTGTCGGGCAGCTTGCGGGAGATCCCCGACGTGGTGCCGTCGGGGACGTAGACGAGGAAGCGGCCGGCCAGGCTGATCTGGCTGGTCAGGCGCGCACCCTTGTGGCCGATCGGGTCCTTGGTGACCTGGACCAGCACGGTCTGGCCCGACTGCAGGACCGACTCGATCTTGCGGGGCTGGCCGTCCTTGTGGCCCAGCGCGGACCAGTTGACCTCGCCGGCGTACAGCACGGCGTTCCGGCCCTTGCCGATGTCGATGAACGCGGCCTCCATCGAGGGCAGCACGTTCTGCACCCGGCCGAGGTAGACGTTGCCGATCAGCGAGGTCTGCGACTCGCGGGCGACGTAGTGCTCGACGAGCACCTTGTCCTCGAGCACGGCGATCTGGGTGAGGTCCTTGCGCTGGCGGACCGCCATGACCCGCTCGACCGACTCGCGGCGGGCCAGGAACTCGGCCTCGCTCACGATCGGCGCGCGGCGGCGGCCGGCCTCGCGGCCCTCGCGGCGGCGCTGCTTCTTGGCCTCGAGGCGGGTGGAGCCGGACACCGCGGTGATCTCGTCCTCGGGCGAGCGCGGCTTGCGTACCCGGGTGACGGTGTTCTCCGGGTCGTCCCCGGAGTCGTCTCCCCCTCCGTCGCCCGACCGGCGGCGGCGACGGCGCCGGCGCGACGAGCCGCTGCCCTGGTTGCCGCCCGACGCCTCGGAGGAGTCGGAGTCGTCGCCATGGGACTTGTCGTCCTCGCCCTCGGCCTTGTCGTCGCCGGACCGGGCCGCGTCGCCGGCCTTGCCGGCCTCGCCGGCGGTCTCGCCGGACTCGGCGGTGGGGGCGTCCTCGCCGTCCTCGCCCTGCTGGCCGGAGCCGGCGGGCTTGCGCCGGCGGCGACCGCCACGGCGACGGCGCCGGCGCGCCGGACCGGTGCTGCCCTCGGCGTCGTCGGCGTCCTCGGAGTCGTCCGAGTCGTCGGAGTCGTCGGAGTCGTCGGAGTCGGAGGAGTCGTCGCCCTCGGTCGTGTCGTCCTCGGCGGCGGCGTCGGTGCTCTCGTCGGTGGCCTCGTCCGCGGTCGCAGTGGCCTCGTCGACCGTGGCCTCGGCGGTGGGCTCGGCGGCCTCGTCGGTCGGCTGCTCCGCGACAGCGTCCTCGGTCCGCGCCTCGACGGGCTCCTCCGCCTTGTCGTCCGCGGGCTTCTCCGCGGGCTTCTCGGCCGGCTTCTGGGTCGTCTTCCGCGCGGTCGAGCGCTTGCGGGTGGTGACCTTCGGCGCCTGGAAGACCACGGCGGTCGCGGACCCGTCGGCCGCGGCCTCGGTCGTCGCCTCGGTCGTCGGCTCGGTGGTCGGCTCGGCGGTCGGCTGCTCCTCGGGGGTGAGGACGAGCTGCTCGGGGTCAGCGGCCTTGGTGCGCGAGCGGGTGGTGGTCTTCGCGGCGGTGGTCTTCTTCGCCGTCGTCTTCTTCGCCGTGGTCTTCTTCGCGGCAGCCTTCTTCGCCGGCTTCGCGGGAGCCTCGGCGTCGGTGGCCTCGCCCTCGGCGGCGGCGTCGGCAGCGGGCTTGGCCGCTGCCTTCTTCGCGGTGGTCTTCCGCGCGGTGGTCTTCTTCGCCGCCGTCTTCTTCGCGGCGGCCTTCTTCGCCGGCTTCGTGGCGGGAACCTCGGCCGTGGCCTCCGCCGGGGTGTCGGCCGGGGTGTCGGCGGGGGTCTCCGCCGGGGTGGCCTCGGGGGCGTCGTTCTGGTCGTCGGTGGGCGCGTGCGTCATTGCGCTACTCCTCCACCCGACCGCTCCGCGGCCGGGGTGTCATCGACATCCGCGCGGCGCGCGGTGCCGTAAGCCTTCGTGGGACGACACCCTCCGCGGAGCGTCACTGGAGCCCGGGCCCCTCGCCTGCCGCGGTCGCCGTGTGCGTCGCGTCTGGCGGGGTGTCCGACCTCCACCGTGCCCCCGGTCAGTCTCCTGCCGGCGGGCGAGAACGTCGTCGATCCCTCGCTCGCGGTCCGGTGGGACGCTGCCAGGGAATCTGTGGCGAGTATCGCACACGCCGGTCAGGCGACCGGCATCACCGCCGCGCCAACGGGTCGCCGACCGTCCCGGCCACCCGGTCGAGCACGCCCTGGGCGAGGCGGGTGAGCAGCGCCGTGCCGGGCATGTCCAGGCCCCCGGTCTCGCGGAGCCCGGTGAGCACGTCGTCGGGCCGCACCGCGGGGACGGTGTGCTCGAGCAGCAGGTCGAGGGCCCCCTCCGGGGTGACCTCGAGGCGGACGACGGCGGCGCGGCAGTCGAAGCTGCGCAGACCCTTCTTGGTCATCCGCTCGACGGTGACCGAGTCGGTGGCGAGGAAGGTCGCGACCACCTTCTCGACGTCCTCGACCGACGTGTCGCCGAGGTCGACGAGCCCGAGCTCGACGTACTCCGCCTCGCTGGCGNAGGTCGCGACCACCTTCTCGACGTCCTCGACCGAGGGCTCGCGGACCTCGGCGAGCCCGAGCTCGACGTACTCCGCCTCGCTGGCGGCGCCGGTCGGCGACGCGCCGGCGTAGGAGATGCGCGGGTGCGGGTGGAAGCCCGACGAGTACGCCATCGGGATGCCGGCGCGGACGACCGCGCGCTCGATCGCGCGGCTGACGTCGCGGTGGCTGGTGAACCGCATGCGACCGCGCTTGGCGTACCGGATCCGCAGCTTCTGGACCGGGGGTGCCTGCTGCTCGGGTTGCTGACGACTCACGGGCCCTGATCGTAGGTCAGGGCAGGCGGGCGCCCCGCATCTGCGGCGAGGCGTAGACGTTGGTGATGCGCACGCCGTCGAGCCAGGCGGTGAGCCGCTCGGCCTCGGCATCGAGCGCCCGGCGGCCGGTCCGGCCGACGTCCTCGCGGAGCTCGACGTGGACCCGGGCTGCGTCGTCCTGGAGCCAGCAGCCGACGATCCGGCCGTCCCACCACGCGGTGTTGCCCGCGTTGCCGTTGCTGTCGAAGAGGTACGGCGTGTGGCCGGCGTCGAGGTAGAACGACCGCGCCTTCCAGCCCATCACCGTCGGGTCCAGGGTCGGCAGCAGCGCGGCCCACGGGCCGACCCCGGCCTCCTCGTCCGTCACCGGCGCGGTGTCGTCGGGCAGCACCCAGCCGGTCGCGCCGTCCTCGAGCGCGACGGGGACGGCGTCGACGTCGGCGAGGGCGCGCCGCACCGCGGTCTTCGTCGCGCCGAGCCACCAGACGACGTCGTCCTCGGTCCCGGGGCCGAAGGTGCGCAGCCAGCCGCGCACCAGCTCGGCGTAGCCGGTCGCCTCGTCCGTGGGCTCCGGGTCGGCGCCGAGCCACGCCGCGGCCGTCGTCCAGGCCGGCTTGTTGAGCCGCCAGTGCCCGGCGTTGCGGGCGCGCACCACCCGCCCCTCTGCACCGAGCAGGGTCATCACCTCCGGCGCCACCGGGACCTCGGCCGCCCACCTGGTGCCCGGCGTGCCGCGCTGCACGGTGCGGGCGAGTGCGGGCACGGCCTCGCGGACCTCGGCGGTGGTGCGCGCCGTGCCGTCGGCCAGCACGGCCAAGACCTCGTCCGCCACCTCCGCCAGCCAGCCCTCGGGGTCGCCGGCACCGCCGGCGGAGAGGCCCTTGAGCACGAGCGTGCGCTGCTGGCGGGCGACGCGAGCCGCCGCACTCCCCCACGCCGCCGGCAGCAGCTCACGGGGGAAGGCGAAGAGGGTGCGGCGCAACGCGACCTGCTTGACCACGCTGCGCTCGTCGTACAGCGCCCCGTCGACGTCGTCGACGGTGACGCCGTCCACGCGCGCCCCGAGCGACAGGTGCACCGTCGCCGCCTCGGTCGCGTGCAGCGCCGTCATCGCCCGGGCCGCCTGCCCGATCGTGTCGAACCGGCGGACGAGGCCGTGCCGGACCGCCAGCCGACGGCGCCGGTCGAAGTCGGTGAACTGCAGCACGACACCCATCCTTCCCCATTAGGGTTGCCGGGTGAGCGATCCCTACGGCCAGCCCCAGCAGCCCTACGGCCAGCCCTCGAACCCCTACGGCCAGCCGCAGCAGTACGGCGGCACCGGTGGCACTGGCGGCTACGGCCCGCCGCACGGCTACGGCGGTGGCGCGGGGAGCCGCCGAAGACCGACGGCGTGTCGATCGCCGCACTGGTGCTGAGCTTCCTGTGCTGCTTCGCCCCGCTCGGCTTCGTGCTCGGCTTCGTCGGCCTGCGCCGCACGAAGGGCGGCCAGCGCAAGGGCCGCGGCCTCGCGATCGCCGCGATCGTCATCGGCCTCATCATGACGATCGTCGTGGGCGCGATCGCTGCCGCGATCTTCATCTTCGCCGACAGCCTGGTGACGCCGGGCAACGCGAAGGTCGGCCAGTGCGTCAACGTCAGCGAGGAGGACGGCTCGGTCATCCTCTACAAGAAGGAGTGCTCGGAGGACCACGACGCCGAGATCGTCGGCGTCGCCGAGGTGACCGACGAGAACCTCGAGCAGATCGAGGACCAGATGGCCGGCTACTGCGCCACCGTCATCGACCCCGACGACTTCGCGAAGCTCGCGGAGCACCTCACCGACATCAACGCGATCATCGAGGACCCGAACGACGTGGAGGTCGGCGACCACCTGCTCTGCTACGTCGAGCCGGGCGACAAGCTCAGCGAGCCGATCCTCTGACGCAGGCATGAGCTGGCAGCAGCCTCCTCCCGGGGACTCCTACGGCAGCGGCGGCGGGTACCCGTCGTACGAGCCCGTCGCCCCTGGCCCCGCCGGCGACGAGCCGGGTGCCTACGGCGCCGGGGCGCCGCGTGTCGACGGGGTCTCGATCGCAGCCTTCGTCTGCGCGCTCACCTGCTGCGCGGCGCCGATCGGCCTCGGCCTCGGCATCGCCGGCCTGGTGCGCACGAAGAACGGTCGCCGCGGCGGCCGCTGGGCCGCCATCACCGGCACCGTCCTCGGCGCCCTGGTCACCCTCGCCGGGGCCGCGCTCCTGGCGTTCTCGATCGTCCTGGCCGCCCAGACCCTCTGGGAGGAGGACGCCCGCGTCGGCCAGTGCCTCGACGTCAACTTCATCGACGAGGAGGTGAAGGCCAGCTGTGCCGATCCGCACGACGGTGAGGTGATCTGGGTCGGCGAGTTCGACCGCGACCTCGTCGACCGCTACACCGCCGTCGAGGACGACCACGAGTTCTGCGCCAGCCTCCCCGACCTCGACCCGCAGTACGTCGACGCCCTCGAGTCCGGCCGCTACGAGGCCGAGATCTCCATCAGCGACTTCGACGTCGACGACCCCGCCACCGGCTCCCTCTTCTTCTGCTACCTCGAGCGCGCCAACGGGGCGCAGGTCGAGGGACGGATCGGGCAGCTCGGGGCCTGATGTCCGCGGGCTGCGGTTGCGTGGCCGGTACGGCTGCGGAGGCAGCGACGAGGGAGTGCGGCGGGTGGTTGGGTCCGCCTGTCGGCTTGCGGTTGCGTAGGTGGAAATGTCGTTGGTCCCGGCGGGCTGCGGTTGCGTAACCGGCACAGGTCCGAAAGGCAGCGACGAGAAGGCTGGGGAGGTGGTCGGGTCCGCCTGTCGGCTTGCGGTTGCGTAGACGGAGCGTCGCTGGCCCCAGCGACCTGCGGCTGCGTAGCGGGCACAGGTCCGAGAGGCAGCGACCAGGAAGGGCGGCGGGTGGCTGGGTCCGGTGGCCGGCTTGCGGTTGCGTTGGTGCCTGATCTCCGACGGCCCGCGGCCGCGCAGCCGGCACAGCTCCGAAAAGCAGCGAAGACGAGGCTCGGCAGGGTGGTCGGGTCCGGCGGTCGGCTTGCGGTGCCGTAGGCAGCGCCGGCTCCCGGTGGTTGAGGTGCGACGAGCGCCAGCGAGGAGCCTCGAAACCACCGGGCCTTCAAGCCGGACTGTGGACAGAGAATCCGGAGAATCCCCAGTCCACAGGGCTCTCCTGACGCATGTGTGGGTCAACAGGGCCGCCCTGGGAGCGCGGGACGGTAGCCACCGAGGCTGAGCATTGCGATAGCGATGAGGGCGTCTGGCGAGGCAAATCCGAAGGCCATGTAAGAGTCCCCAGGAGTGGTGGGCTTTGAGGAACCACGGCGAGGCTGCCTGACGTAGACGGCCA
>NZ_VLJQ01000092.1:0-31660 GCF_007829375.1 Nocardioides sp. J9
CGCGCAACCACAAGGCGCACCCCGCGCAACCACAAGGCGCACCTCGTCGGGCGCAGGACGGTCAGTCGGCGGCGGGCTCGACGCGCTTCGGCATGAGGAGGCCGGAGACGACGAGGAGGAGGGAGGTGGCCAGGACGGCGAGGAAGACGGCGTGCAGGGCGGGGTCGAGGACGTCGACGGGGAGGCTCTCCAGGTCGATGTCGCCGGCGACCTGGCCGCCACCGAGGCGGGAGGCGACGACGCCGTTGGCGATGGCACCGAAGACGGCGATGCCGACCGCGCTGCCGACCGAGCGGGCGAACATGTTGGTGCCGGTCGCGACGCCACGGTTGCGCCACGACACCGCCGACTGGGCCGCGACGATGCCGGGGCTGGCGACGTACCCGAGGCCCAGGCCGAGGACCAGGCAGCCGAGGGCGAGCAGCCACACCGGGCTGTCCGGGCCGACCGACGCCACCACGGCGGTGCCGGCGAGGCCGAAGAGGGCACCGGCGAGCAGGCAGGGCCGGAAGCCCCAGCGCACGTAGAAGCGGCCGGCGGAGCTGGCGGCGATCGGCCAGCCGATCGCGAGCGCGGCCACGGCGAGGCCGGACACGACGGCGCCGGCGCCGAGCACGCGCTGGGCGTAGACGGGGACGTAGGAGGTGACGCCGAGCATCAGCACGCCGACCACGAGCGCGCCGACGGTCGAGGAGTTGAGCACCCGGTCGCGGAACACCCACAGCGGCAGCACCGGGTCGTGGACCCGGCGCTCGACGGCGACGAAGGCGGCGAGCAGGACGGCGGCACCGGCGAAGATCCCGACACCGGCAGGCGACCACCACGCCCAGCGGATGCCGCCCTCGAGCAAGCCCGTCAGGACGAGCAGCGCGGCCAGCGCCAGGAGCACCGCGCCGCCGACGTCCAGCGAGCGCCGCTCCTTGCGGGCCTCGGCGGCCGCACCCTCGTGGAAGCGGCGGGCCAGCACGAGCGCGGCGACCAGGCCGAGGGGCAGGTTGATCCAGAAGATCCAGCGCCACGACAGGTGCTCGGAGAACAGCCCGCCCAGGGTGGGGCCGACGACGGCGGCGGTCGCCCACACGCCGGCGACGTAGCTCTGCGCGACGGCGCGCTCGGCGACCGAGTAGATGTCGCCCATGATCGTGATGCCCGCGGGCTGGATCGCACCGGCACCGAGCCCCTGCACCGCGCGGAAGACGATCAGCGCGGTCATGCTCCACGCCACGGCGCACAGCACCGAGCCGAGCACGAAGAGCCCGATGCCCAGCAGCATCAGCGGCTTGCGGCCGAAGACGTCGGCGAGCTTGCCGTAGATCGGGGTGGTGACCGCCTGGGCGAGCAGGTAGGTCGAGAACAGCCACGGGAACTGGGTGAACCCGCCGAGGTCCTCGACCACGGCGGGCACCGCGGTCGCGAGGATCGTCGTGTCGATCGCGACCAGCGCGGTGCTCAGCATGACCGAGGCGAGGATCGGTCCGCGCTCGCTGCGCAGCCCGACGCTCGCACGCGTCACGGAGGCAGCGGCGGGAGCGGTCACGACCAGCCGCAACCACCAGCGGTCGGCGGCCATTCCCGCCGACGCTCATAGACTCCGGCCATGGCCGCCCACGACACCCGGATGCTGCTGCTCGGGGCGGTCGCGCTGTTCGAGCCGGTCAACGGCTACCAGATCCGCCGCGAGCTGATGTCGTGGCAGGTCGACGAGTGGGCGCACGTGAACCCCGGGTCGATCTACAACGGCCTCACCACGCTGACCAAGCAGGGCCACCTGGTCCGCCACGACCTGGTCGACGGCGGGCGACCGGTGGCGGTCTACGAGCTCACCGGCTCCGGGCGCCACGAGCTCGAGCGGCTGCTCGAGGTCTCGCTGACCACCGTCGACCTGTACGACGGCGTCGGGTTCCACGCCGCGCTGGGCCTGCTGCCGCTGGTCGACCGGCCCACCGCCGTACGCCACCTGGCACAGCGGCTCCGGGCGCTGGAGGACCTGCTCCCCCACCTCGAGGGGGTCACCGCGCCGGGCCGGACGGACGTGCCGCCGCACGCCCTGCGCTCGATGGAGCTCCAGCTGCTGCGCGGCCGGGCCGAGCGGGCCTGGCTGGTCGAGCTGCTCGACGACGTGCGCAGTGGGCAGCTCTCGTTCCGCGACGAGCCGATGGCCTGGGCACCCGCGGACGACGACCCGGGCTGGCAGATGAACGCCGACCGGGAGCGCTACCGCGCGCTGCTCGGCCGCTGAGGCGCACACCCGCCGGCCCGATATCCGGTTGCGATTGGTTGCGATGAGTCCGCGCCGGTGGTGCGGTCGGTCCCGTGGGGCGCGCTCCGCGCTCCGGGTTGACAGCGCCGTGTTCAACCTTGAACATGGTGTTTGTTCAAGGTTGACCACGAGGGGACACGAACGATGATCCGAGCACGAGGACTCGTGCAGACCTTCCACACCGGCAAGGGCAGGCAGAAGCGCGAGGTGCACGCCGTGCGCGGCGTCGACCTCGACGTCGCCGAGGGCGAGGTGGTCGGCTTCCTGGGCCCCAACGGCGCCGGGAAGACCACCACGCTGCGGATGCTGACCACGCTGCTCAGGCCGACGGCGGGCACCGCGACGGTGGCGGGCTACGACGTCGCGACCCAGTCGGTCGACGTGCGGCGCAGCATCGGCTACTGCTCGCAGGTCGGCTCGACCTTCTCCGGCGCCTACGCCGGTGACGAGGTCGTCGACCACGGCATGCTCTACGGGATGTCACGCTCGGCGGCCGTCGCCAAGGGCCAGGAGCTCTTCGACAAGCTCCAGCTGGACGGGCTGTGGCGCCGGATGCCGAAGAACATGTCCGGCGGCCAGAAGCGCCGCCTCGACATCGCGATGGCGCTCATCCACTCACCGTCGCTGGTGTTCCTCGACGAGCCCACGACCGGCCTCGACCCGCAGGCCCGGATCAACCTGTGGCAGCACATCTCCGACCTGCGTGACCGCGAGGGCGCGACGGTCTTCCTCACCACCCACTACCTCGACGAGGCCGACGCGCTGGCCGACCGTATCGTCATCATCGACCAGGGCCGGATCGTCGCGAGCGACACCGCCGACAGCCTCAAGGCCTCGGTGGCCGGCGACCTCGTCGACCTCGAGGTCGGGGGCGCCGAGCAGGTCGCCGTCGCCCGCGACCGGCTCGCCTCGATCAGCAGCGACCTCGAGGTGGACGGCCGCCACGTCCGCGGCCGGGTCAGTCGCGCCGGCAAGGCGGTGCCCGGCCTGCTGCGCGACCTCGAGGCGTCGGGCGTCACCCTCGAGTCGATCGAGGTCGTCCGGCCCACCCTGGACGACGTCTTCCTCACCCTCACCGGCCGCTCGCTGCGCGACGCCGAGGCGGCGGCCGAGGCCGAGCCGGGCGCCACCACCGCCGTACCCGCGGCCACCGCCGAAGGAGCCTGACCGATGACCACCCTGCTCCGCGAGTCGTGGATCGTCTTCAACCGCCAGCTGCGGATGAACCTGCGCAACCCCGCGTGGGTGATCATCGGCATGCTGCAGCCGGTCCTCTACCTGCTGCTCTTCGGCCCGCTGCTCAAGCCGGTCATCGAGCAGCTCGGCGGCAACCACTACACGTGGTTCGTGCCCGGCATGCTCGTCCAGCTCGGCATCTTCGGGGCGTTCTTCGCCGGCTTCTCCCTCATCGGCGAGTGGCGCGAGGGCGTCATCGAGGCCGAGCGGGTCACCCCCGCGCACCGCTCCGCGCTGCTCCTCGGCCGGCTCTACCGCGACCTGGCGCAGCTGTTCGTGCAGGCGGTGATCCTGGTCGGGCTCGGCCTGGTCATGGGCATGGAGACCTCGTTCGGCGGCATCGTCGTCGGCGTGGTGCTGACCCTGATGCTCGGCGGCGCCTGCGCAGCGGCGTCCAACGCCCTCGCGCTCACCACCAAGAGCGAGGACGTGATGGCGCCCATCATCAACGTCGTGATGATGCCGGTCCTGCTGCTCAGCGGGATCCTGCTGCCGATGAGCTTCGGCGCCGACTGGCTCGAGCGGCTCAGCGACTTCATGCCGATCAAGCACGTGGTCGACGCGGTCCGCGCGTCCTTCTTCGGCGACTTCGACGGCTCGATGCTGTGGGGCGTCGGCTGGACCGTGGCGCTGTTCGCCCTCGCCGTGTGGTGGGGCACCGCGGTCTTCCGCCGCGAGAACGCCTGACGTCGACGGCCCGGCCGGGGCCCGCTGCCCGAGCGGCTACTCGGAGGACCCGTCCGACGGGTCGTCGCTCGGGTCGGCTCCCGGCAGGGACCCGAGGCCCTTCTCGATCTTGTCGAGGTACTCCTGCAGCGCGAACACCTCGTCGGTGGCGGGCTTCGTGATCTCCACGTCCTCGTCGAACTCGGAGAACTCGAAGGAGTCGACCTCGCTCTCCTCGACCCGCATCAGGTAGTGCGGCTCGGCGACGCGCACGTCGAGGACCTCACGGTTCGGGCCCTCCGTCTGCTCGATGCGCACGGTCGACTCACCGTTGACCGTGCCCGTGCCGACCCGGGTCGCCGTGGCCCCCTCACGGCCGTCGCGCTCGAGGAACTCGTCGAGGTCGCAGAAGGACTCGGTGCTCTCGACGAGGGACTCCTCCTCCACCCAGCGGTCGCCGATCACCGTCAGCAGCAGGGTGGTCGTGGCCGGGTCGTCGCTGCTGGCGTTCCAGAACGCGCGGTCGGCGCGGATGTAGACGGTCCCCCCGACGCGCAGCAGCTCCGCGGTGCCCCCAGCGGCCGCGGACGTCATCGTGCCCTGGCAGTCGCCGCGGGTGGTGGCGACGACGTCGACGGTGAGGGTGTCGGTGCCGTCGCCGAAGGTGCCGCGGATCCGGGCGGTGCGCACCACGGCCATGTCCTTCTCGGCGGCCTGCAGGATCGCGGTCGGCTCCAGGGACAGGAAGTCGTCCTCGGGGTCGTCCGGGCCGTCGCCGCCGGTGAGCGCCGCTGCCCGGACGGTCCCTGCGTCGGCGTGCCGAGGAGGTACGACGGCGGCGGGGTCGGGCTGCGGCCCGGGACCGGGCTGGCGGCCGGTGCCGGGGCAGGCCCCGGGCCGGGCACGGGGCTGGGCGCGGGGCTGGGCACGGGGCTGGGCGACCCGGGCACCGCGGGCGGCGCCGCCGGGGTCGGCCGCTGGCCGGTCGGCCGCTGGCCGGTCGCACGCGCCACGGGCCGCAGGGCGGTCGTGCCCGGGCCCTGCGGGACGGCGGCGCCGGGGGTGGCCGGCAGTCGCAGCGCAGCCTGCAGGTCGGCTCCCATCTCGGCGGCCGACTGGTAGCGGTCCGCGGGGTCCTTGGCCATCGCCGTGCGCAGGATCCGGTTGGTCGCGTGCACCATCGCGCTGTCGCCGCCGAGCTGCGGCACCGGTTCGCGCACGTGCGCCGCGACCAGCTGGTACTCCGACATCCCGCGGTAGGGAGGCGCACCGGTGAGCGCGACCCAGAGCACGCACCCGAGCGCGTAGATGTCGCTCGAGGGACCTGCCATCGCACCGCCGTGGAGCTCCGGCGCCATGTAGGACGGGGTGCCGGCCGCGGTGGTGCTGAACCGGGTGGCGTCGGCGTTCATCCGCCGGGCGATGCCGAAGTCGGCCAGGTAGGCACGCATCGCACCGGCCCGGCGTCGCACCAGCACGTTGCCGGGCTTGATGTCGCGGTGCACCAGGCCGGCGTCGTGGGCGTCGGAGAGCCCGCTGGCGACCTGCTCGATCAGCTCGAGCGCCTCGACCAGGCTGGGCGGCCCCTGGCTGCGGATCAGCTCGCCGAGGTCACCACCGGGGATCAGCTGCGTGGCGATGTAGAGGTAGCCGTCCTCCTCGCCGTGCGCGTAGACCGCGACGACGTGCGCGGACTCCAGCGACGCCTGCGCACGGGCTTCCCGGGTGAACCGCTCCCGGAACTCCGGGTCGTGGGCGAAGAGCGGTGCGATGACCTTGAGGGCGACCTCGCGGCCCAGGTTCTCCTCGCGGGCCCGGAAGACGACGCCCATCCCGCCCTGGCCCAGCTGCTCGAGCAGCAGGAACCGACCGATCCGCGTCCCGGGCGCGGGTTCGGACGGCAGGGACGGTGGGGGCACAGGACGTTTCTACCCGACGCCCGTGGCCGAAACCCGACCGGAGCACCGGGGACCCGGCGCACGGGGACGCCCTGCGGCGTCGGGGAGGAGAGGGCGCCGCCCCGCCGGACCGCTCCGAGACCCCCCAGACCGGTCCCCGGTCGGTCGTCACGTCCACGGCGGCGGCGCGGCGCGCCTCTCGCAACGGACCACTCCCCCCACGGCGCGGTCCAGCCGGACATCCTCCCGCGCGGCACCGGGCGCGCGGAACCCGCGGATCGGAGGACACCAGTCGCGCGGAACCCCGGCGCTGGGACGCAGATCGTCCTAACCTCGATCAGGTGGGGGACCTCCGTGGCGTGGGCGCGCACCGCCTGTCCGGGCGCTCTTTCGGCGCCTCGGTCGAGCGCGGCCTGCACCTGTCGATCGGCCTGGTCATCCTCTGCAAGACGCTGGTGTTCGGCGCGCAGCTCGCCACCCAGGAGAGCTGGGACGCGGTGGAGCTCGCGTCGGCCGCGCTGATCATCCTGTGCGTCGGTACGGCAGCGCTGCGCTGCCTCGGGCCGGGCCCGTCGAACCTCGACGTGCTCTCCTGCACCCTCGCCATGGTCGTCGGCGCCACGATGCCGCACGAGACGGTCCCGCTCTCCGGCGCGGCCGACTCCCCGGTCGTCCACCTGGTCGAGCCGATGCTGCTCGTGATCGCCGTGCACCACCGGCGCCCGGTGCTCCCGATCCTGCTCCTCGGCGGGCTGTTCGTCGCGCTGCGCTGGGACGCGGGCGGCTCGGACGGCCTGCGCTACGGCCTCCAGGAGGCGGTGCTGGTCTGCGGCACCGCGTTCGGCGCGCTCTACCTGGTCACGCAGATGCGCCGGGCGTCCGCCCGCGCCGAGGCGCTGATCGCCAGCCACCGCGAGGCGCACCGCGCCCACCTCTCCGCAGCCGAGGTCGAGACCACGGCCTTCCTCCACGACGACCTGGTGCCGACGCTGCTCGCGGTCGGCAGCCTGCCGCACGCCCCCGAGACCCGGACGGCGGCGGGCGCAGCGCTGTCGCGGCTCGCGGGCCCGGCGCACGGCGAGGACGCCGGCGACGTGGTCACGGCGCTGCGCAACGCCGCTGCCCGCGAGCTGGTCGACGTCGAGCTCGTGGTCCGCGGCCCGCGGACCCACCTGCCCGAGGCCGTGCGCGAGGCGGTCGTCGGTGCCGCGGTCGAGGCGATGCGCAACGTGCTGCGCCACAGCGGGCAGCGCCGGGCGACGGTCACGGTGGTGCGCCGCCCGACCGCGATCCGGGTCCGGATCGAGGACGAGGGCAAGGGCTTCTCCGGACGGCAGGGCGTGGGGATCCGGGTCGCGATCACCGGCCGCCTCGAGTCCGTCGGCGGCACCGCGACCGTCTCCGCGCGGGAGGGCGGCGGCACCGTCGTCGAGCTGGCCTGGCGTGGGCGCCTGCTGTCGCGCCTGCTCGGCCTCGCACCCGACCACGACCGGCTCATCCGCGCGGCCGTCAGCGACCCCGGTCGCGTCGCCCGGCAGGCCTGCCTGGTCCTCGCCTGTGGCTACCTCGCGACGGCCGCCCTGCTCACCCTCGACACCCCGCTCCAGCCGTGGTCGTACGGCGGCGCGGCGGTCATCGCCGCGACGACGTTGCTCCTGACCCAGGCGATCAGCCGTGGCCCGCTGCACCCCCTGGTGCTGCTCGCGGTCGCCGCCCTGCCCGCCGGCGTGCTCGCCGTGGTGCTGCCGACCGTCTCCCCGGAGGGGATCGGCGGCGCCGAGTCGTGGATGATCGAGTTCTCCGCGCTGCCCGTGCTCGCCGCCGCGTGGGTCGTGTCGGTGCGCACCGTGGTGGCCCTGCTCGTGCCGAACGGCGTGGTGGTCGCGCTCCTGGCGACCGAGGCCGGCGTGCCGCTGGCGGACCTGCCGCACCTGCTCTTCGTGCAGCCGCTCAGCGCGCTCTTCGTCGCCGTGATCGTCGCGGTCTGCCGCCGTGCCGGTCGCGTGCTCACGCAGCCCGCGGCGAGCGAGTCCGTCGCCTGGGCGAAGGCGGTCCGCGTCGCGCTCGGGCCGACCCTGCGCCCGGTCGTCCAGGCCCTGCGCAGCGTCGCCGACGGCACCGCCGAGCCGGGCCCGGGACCCGCGCTGCTCGCGCAGGCGGTGCGCGACTGCCTCTACCTCCCCGGTCCCGAGCACGAGGCCATGCGCGCCGAGCTGGACGCCCTTCGTCGTACCGGCGCGCAGGTCGACACGATCATGCCGGAGCCGCCTCCGGCGACCCGCACGCTCGCCGCGGCGCTCGGGACGGTGCGCCGCTTCGGGCCCGACCACGTGACGGTGTCCGGCACCGGGGACGAGGCCATGGTCGTGGTCATGCCGGGGCCGCCGGCCGAGGTGGTCGAACGCCTCCCCCGCCAGCTGCCCGTGGCGTGGTCGGTCGACGCGGACGAGGAGGTCTGCCTGATCACCGGTCCGCCGGACCTGGCCACGCTGATCCGGCGTGGGCCGCTGGCCGCCGCGGGCGTGGGGGCGGGTTACTCCTCGAGGTGACCGTCGGCGCGGGCGCGGCTGATCAGCCCGTGCACGTTGCCGATGTCGACGCCACCCTCGCGGTAGGCGCGCGCAGCGCGCGAGAGGTGCTCGCGGACGGTGACCTCGCTGATGCCGAGCTGGCGCGCGACCAGCCGGTAGGGCAGGCCGGTGCTCACGGCCTTCAGGATCTCGATCTGGCGCTCCGAGAGCCGGGTCGCCAGCGAGGCGTCGGTGAGCAGCGCCGCCGCGACCTGGCCGGAGCAGGCGAGCTCCCCGGCGAGGGCGTCGCGGATCGACTGCGCGATCCGCTCGGCGGGGTCGACCTTGAGGACCAGTCCTGCCGCGCCGGCGGCGATCGCACGGCGCACCGGGACCGGCTTCTCCTCGGCGGTGAAGAGCAGCACGGTGATGCCGAGCGCGACGAGCCGGGCGACGGTCTCCTCGGCCGGCGGCTGCTCGGGCATGTGCAGGTCGAGCAGCACGACGTCGAGCCCGTCAGGGGCCGCGGCGAGCAGGTCGTCGAGCGAGTCGGCGATGGCGACCAGCTCGAGGTCCGGCGCCGTCTGGGCAAGCGCCGCCCCCACCCCGGCCAGCACGACCGGGTGGTTGTCGAGCGCTCCGACACGGATCAGGGACCCCACAGGAGAAGTATGGGGACTCCGGCGGGCCCCGCAGTGCGGAATTCGCGGATTGCACGGTTCCGTGGGTTGCGGGGCCGCCGGGCGTCACTCAGGCGCCGGCCGGGACCCGCTCCGGCTCGGCGGGCCGCTCGGCCTCCTCCTCGCGGAAGCCGTGGCGCTCCCACCAGCGGGCCATCGGTGCGGGCGCCCACCAGTTCCAGCGGCCCAGCAGCTTCATCGTCGCGGGCACCAGCAGGGCCCGCACGACGGTGGCGTCGACCAGGAGGGCGACCAGCATCCCGAGGCCGAGCATCTTCATGAACACCACGCCGCTGAGGCTGAACGCGCCGATCACGACGCCCAGGAGCAGGGCGGCACTCGTGATGATCCGGCCGGTCTTCTGCACCCCGGTCTGCACGGCGAGGTCGTTGTCGCCGGTGGCGTCCCACTGCTCGCGCACCCGCGAGAGCAGGAAGACCTCGTAGTCCATCGACAGGCCGAAGAGCACGGCCAGCATCACGATCGGGTTCGTCAGGTCGAGGAAGCCCTGGGGCGTGAAGCCGAGCAGGTCGGCGAGGTGGCCGTCGCTGAAGATCCAGGTGACCACGCCGAAGGACGCGGTGATCGACAGGGCGTTCATCGCGACCGCCTTGAGCGGGAGCACCACCGAGCCGAAGGCCAGGAACAGCAGGACCAGCATCACGCCGACGACGATCAGGCCCATCAGCGGCAGGTGGTCGCCGACCGACCCGGCGAGGTCGACGGTCTCCGCCGTCAGGCCGCCGACGAACGCCTCGGCGCCCGCCGGGCCGTCGACGGCACGCAGGTCACGGACGACCTGCTGGGACTCGCCGGTCTGGCTGTTGCCCTCCCAGGACGCACGCAGCAGCGTGGTGTCGCCGGCCTGCTCGACGGGCCGGACGTCCACGACGCCGGGCACCGCCTGCAGGTCCTGCGTGTACGACGCCAGGGCGGCCTCGTCGGCGCCGCGGACCAGCACGTTCGCGGTCGAGCGCTCCGGCCCGAACTCGGTGTTGAGCCGCTCGGACGCCTGGTGCGACGGGGTGTCGGCCGGCAGCACCCGGTAGTCGACGCTGCCCCACTTCACGCCGAGGAAGGGGGCCGCGACCACGAGCAGCACGACCACCACGCCACCGGCGACCAGCACCGGCCGGCGCATCACGGCGGCGGCGAGGCGGGCCCAGGCACCGTGGTCGGTCTCGACCGCGCGGCTGCGCTGCAGGAACGGGATCCGCACCGAGTCGATGCGGGTGCCCAGCAGCGCGAGCGTGGCGGGCAGGACCGTGAGCGCCGCGACCATCGCCACGAGCACGGCCGCGATGCCGCCGTACCCGATCGACTTGAGGAAGGTCTGCGGGAAGACGAGCAGCGAGCTCATGGCCGCCGCGACGGTCAGCGCCGAGAACGCGACGGTGCGCCCGGCGGTCGCCATGGTGCGGACCAGCGCCCGGCGGGTGTCCTCGGGCGAGCGGGCGATCTCCTCGCGGAAGCGGGAGACGACGAAGAGTGCGTAGTCGATCGCCAGGCCCAGGCCGAGGAGGGTGATGATGTTCGGCGCGAAGATCGAGACCTCGGTCAGCTGGTTGAGCCCGGCGATCGCGGCGCGGGCACCGAGCACGGCCACCACCCCGACGAGCAGCGGCATCAGCGCGGCGACGACGCTGCGGAAGATGATGAGCGAGAGCAGCAGCACGATCGGCGCGGAGACGAGCTCGGCGCGCAGCAGGTCGGACTTGGTCTCCTCGTTGACGTCGCTGTAGACGGCGTAGGGACCGGCGAGGTCCACGCCGAGCGAGCTCTCCTCGACCACCGGGCGCAGGTCGGCGAACGCCTCGTTGAAGTCGTTCTGGCTCTCGCCGACGAGGGACACGTAGACCGCGGTCGCGTGCCGGTCACGGCTGACCATGGCGGGGTCCTGCACGTCGTACCAGGTCGCGACGGAGGTGACCGCCTCCTCGGGGACGTCGGCGAGGGTGCGCTGGACCTCCGCCCGGAAGGCGGCGTCGTCGATGGTGCGGTCCTCGTCGCTGAAGATCACGATCACGTCGATCGACCGGTTGCCGAAGGCCTCCCGCTCGAGCGCGAGCTCGCGGGCCGACTCGCTGGCCGGGTCCTCGAACCCGCCGGCGGAGAGGTCGTCCTCGAGGCCGATGCCGGCGACCATCGCCGCCGCGGTGAGGCCGAGGCCGACCAGCAGCACGACGATCGCCCGCCGCACGACCACGGCGCCCCATCGCTCGATCATGGCGTGTCCTTCCGTCAGGGGCGGACGGCTTGGTGAAAGGCCGTCAGTTTCGTTAACAGCGTTAACGGTAAACGGTGTAAACTTCAGCCGTCAAGAGCTTTCCTCCCCGTCGAAGGAGTCCCGTTGGGCCACCTGCGCGCGCCCGTCACCCGTCGCGAGAAGCAGCGGGAGGCGACGTACGACGAGATCGTCACCGTGTCGGCCCAGCTGCTCGAGGAGGGTGCGGACCTGTCGCTGCGTGCGGTCGCCGCCCGGATGGGGATGACCGCACCGGCGCTCTACCGCTACGTGGCCAGCTACCAGCAGCTCGTCGACCTGGTCGCCTTCGAGCTCGACAAGGCCGCGACGGCACAGTGGGCGGACGCGGCGGAGCGCTTCCCGGAGGACGACCCGGCGGCCCGGCTGACGGTCGCCTGCGTGCACTTCCGCCGGTGGGCGCTGCGCAAGCCGCGCGAGTTCGCGCTGGTCTTCGCCAACCCCATCGCCGAGGCGGACTCCCAGCGCCGCGAGCTGCTCACGCTCTCGACATCGGGGCACTACTTCACCGACCTGCTCTGGGCGATCTGGGAGCAGCGCCGGTTCCCCTTCCCGGCGCTCGACGAGCTCGACCCCGTCGTCCGCGAGGCGGTCCTCGACCCGCTCATCCCGGCGAAGGCCGACCACATCCCGACCGGGGACCGCGGCCTGTTGTGGATCTACATGCGCGCCTGGTCCGCGCTGTACGGCGTCGTCACGCTCGAGTCGAGCGGGCACTGCGACCCGCGGGTCATCCAGTCCGGCCAGCTCTTCCGCGCGACCGTGCTCGACTGGCTCGGGCCGCTCGGCCTCGCCGAGGACCGCGAGCGGCTGCTGGCGATCCTGGACGAGGAGCTCGCGCGGGGCTGAGGGTCAGCCCAGGGAGGCTCAGCCGGGGAGGCTCAGCCCAGGGAGGCGAGGTCGAAGATCTCGGCGTCGGCGGGCTTCTGCACGTCGAGCGGCTCGTCGAAGCGGCTGAAGCCCATCGCCCCCTCCTCGCGGACGTCCATGCGCAGCAGGTAGTGCGGGTCGTCGGCAGCGACGTAGGCGGTGCCGGAGTTGCCGTCGTCGGAGGTGAACGACACGGTGACGGTCTCCTTGCCGCCGACGTCCTGAGTTCCGGTGACCTTCGAGCCGTCACCCGCGACGTCGTCGGAGCTGAGCTCGGAGAGCAGCTCGTCGAGGTCGCACAGCTCCGCGAAGCCCTCGGGGTCGGTGGAGTCGGTGGTCCACTTGTCCCCGATCAGGCCGGTGATCACCGAGGCCTGGTCGCCGCCCTGGCTCTGCCAGAACGCGTCGTCGGCCTTGAAGTAGGACGCACCGCCGACGGAGATGATCTCCATCGATCCCACGCCCTCGATCGTCATGGAGCCCTGGCAGTCGCCGGACCGGCTCACCGTGACGTCCATGAGGATCTTCTGGTCCTCGTCGTCGATGAAGTTGCCGGCGAGGTGGACGGTCTCGAGGCTGTCCATCGCCTCCTCGACGTCCTCGCCGATCTCGTCGATCGGGGTGTCGCGGTAGTCGCGCGTGCTGCTGGAGCCGGTGCCCGAGCCGCCGCCCGACCCGCCGTCGCCAGCGCCGCTGTCGTCGTCACCGCAGGCGGCGAGGCCGAGGGCGAGCAGCGGCAGGACGGCGAGCGTGAGTGCAGGACGGCGCATGGCCAGAAAGGTAGCGGCCGAGCACCCGTCGTACGGGCGTTTTGGCGGCAGACGACCGGGGCCCGGCCCCCGGGCTCAGTGCCAGAGCACCTCGCGGGCCCACACGGGCACCAGGTCGCCGGCGCGGCCGTGCCGCGCCTCGTGGAAGAAGTGCGAGCCCTCGCTGGGCTCGAGGTTGAGCTCCAGGGTGCGCGCGCCGTGGCGGCGGGCGTGCTGGACGAAGCCGGCGGCCGGGTAGACCGCACCCGAGGTGCCGATCGAGACGAACAGCGTCGCCTCCGACAGCGCGTCGGCGATCCGGTCCATCTCGTAGGGCACCTCGCCGAACCACACCACGTCCGGTCGCAGGTCGGCGACGCCGCAGCCGGGGCACGGCGGCTCGTCGGACAGCGGGCCCTGCCACGGGACCGACTGCTGGCACGCGCGGCACAGCGCCCTGAGCAGCTCGCCGTGCATGTGCACCACGCGCTTCGAGCCGGCCCGCTCGTGCAGGTCGTCGATGTTCTGGGTCACCACGAGCAGGGCGTCACCGAGGGTCTCCTCGAGCTCGGCCAGCGCGACGTGCGCCGGGTTGGGCTCGACGCGCGCCAGCGCGGCCCGTCGCTCGTCGTAGAACCGCTGCACCGTGGCGCGGTCCCGGTCGAAGCCCTCGGGCGTCGCGACGTCCTCGATGCTGTGCCCCTCCCAGAGACCGTCCTCGTCGCGGAACGTCGGCACCCCGCTTTCGGCGGAGATGCCGGCACCGGTGAGGACGACGATCTGGGGCACGTCGCGAGGCTACCCGCCGTACCCGTGACCGCCGTCACCGTCCCACCCCTCGCACCCCTCCCTCCCCGCTCGTCGAGACGTCACCTGTGGCCTGTCGAGACGTCAGTTCGGCCCGTCGAGTGGTCACTTCCGGCCCGTCGAGACGTCACTTCCGGCCCGTCGAGACGTCACTTCCGGCCTGGCCAGCCACAAGTGACCAGTCAACGAGCCACAGGTGACGACTCGACAGGCCACAGGTGACGTCTCGACCAGCCACAGGTGACGTCTCAACGAGGGGCGGGGCGGTGGAAGATCCGGCTGGTGACCGACGCGCTGGCGACGAGGCGGTCGTCGGCGTCGTGGACGGTGACCTCGCTGTGGGTGCCGGAGCGGGTGCGGTGCACGACCGTGGCTGTGGCGACCAGGTCGGAGGACGCCGCAGCGAGGTAGGCGAGCGAGAGGTGGGTGGTGGCGCCGCCGCTGGCGCCGTCCTCGGCGTCGGCGGAGGTGAGGCCGGAGGCCGAGGCGGCCGCTCCGGCGACGTCGACGAGGGTGGCGACCACACCGCCGTGCAGGACGCCGGGGACCGTGGTCAGGTCGTCGCGGAAGGCCAGCCCGAGGCGCACCCGCTCGGGGGCGGCGTCGAGCACGGTGACGCCGAGGTGCCGGGCGATGGGCGACGCGGCGAGGACGTCCTCGATCCAGTGGCGGGCGACGGGGTCGGGCGTGGCGGCGGGTGCGGTCATGGCTCCTCCTCGGGACGGTCGTCCCAAGGATCGGACGCCGGAGGTCGTCGCGTCGATGACCCCGGAGGTCATGGCGGCTGCCATGCCACCGGGGCGGACCGGCCCGGACGGCGCCCCACTCACCGCCGTCCGGGCCGGGGCTCAGTACCCGAGCAGCTTCGCGGCGAGGTCGGTCAGCACCTCGGTGGCGCCGCCGCCGATGCCGATGATCCGGGCGTCGCGGTAGTGGCGGTCGATCTCCGACTCGCGCATGTAGCCCATGCCGCCGTGGATCTGCATCGACTCGCTGACGACGAACTCGACGGCCTCGACCGCGGTGTTCTTGGCCATCAGCGCGTCGAGGATGACCTCCGGGTCGGTGACCGACTTCTCGAGCGACTTCTCCAGCGCGGCGCGCGTCACCTTCCGCGCCGCGTCGGTACGACGGTGCATCTCCACCAGCTTGTGGCGGATGACCTGGCGGCTGGCCAGCGGCTTGCCGAAGGTCTCGCGCTCCTTGGCGTAGCGCACCGCGAGGTCCAGCGCCCGCTGGGCGGTGGCGTAACCCTGCAGGGCGAGGCCGAGGCGCTCGTTGACGAACTGGTTCATCAGCAGGAAGAAGCCGCCGTTCTCCTCGCCGACCAGGTTCGCCACCGGCACGCGGACGTCGGTGAAGCTGAGCTCCGCGGTGTCCGAGCAGTGCCAGCCGGTCTTGCGCAGCGGGCGGGCGACCTCGAAGCCGGGCGTGCCCTTCTCGATGACCAGCAGGCTGATGCCTCCGAAGCCCGGGTCGCCGGTGCGGACGGCGGTGGTGACGAAGTCACCGCGCACGCCGGAGGTGATGAAGGTCTTCGCACCGTTGACGACGTAGTGGTCGCCGTCGCGCACCGCGCGGGTGGTGATGTTGGCGACGTCGCTGCCGCCGCCGGGCTCGGTGACGCCCAGCGAGCCGATCTTCTCGCCGGCCAGGGCCGGGCGCACGAAGCGGTCGATGAGGTCGGGGTTGCCGGCGTCGACGATGTGCGGGACCGCGATGCCGTGCGTGAACAGCGACGCGATGACGCCGGAGCTGCCGCCGGCCTGGATGATCGACTCGGTGACGATGGCGGTGTCGATGGAGTCACCACCGACGCCGCCCACCTCCTCGGAGAAGCCGACGCCGAGGAAGCCGGCCTTGGCCGCGGCGAGGCTCAGCTCGCGGGGCAGCTCGCCGTCGTCCTCCCACTGCGCGAGGTTCGGGACGATCTCCTTCTCGGTGAACTTCATGACGGCCTCGCGCAGCGCGACGCGCTCCGGGGTGTTCCACAGGTCCATGGGGGTTCCTTCGTGGTGGGTGCGTGGTGAGTACGACGTGGTCTGGGCTCAGCGCCCGGTCCAGCGGGGCGCGCGCTTCTCGGCGAACGCGGCGACACCCTCGCGGGCGTCGTCGGAGAGCACGACGGGGCTGGCCATCTCGGACTGCTTCTGGAAGCCCTCCTCCGGGCTCCACGTCGGCGCGGCGTCGATGATCTGCTTGCCGACGCTGACCGACAGCGGCGCGTTGGCGGCGATCCCCCGGGCCAGGTCGAGCGCCTCGTCCAGGGCCGTGCCCGGCGCGACGACGCGGTTGACCAGGCCGAGCTCGGCCAGGCGGGTGGCGGGGACGGCGTCCGCGACGAGCGCGAGCTCGAGCGCGACGGCGCGCGGCAGGCGCACCGCCGTACGCCACAGGCCACCGGCGGCGGCGAGCAGGCCGCGCTTGGCCTCGGGCAACCCGAACTCCGAGTTCTCCGCGGCGACGACGAGGTCGGCGCACAGCGCGAGCTCGAAGCCTCCGGCGAGGGCGTGGCCCTCGACCGCCGCGATGGTCGGCTTGACCGGCGGCTCGGCGGTGAGCCCGAGCGGGCCGCGGCGGTCGGTCACGGGGACCTCGCCGCGGTTCGCACCCGCCAGGTCCATGCCCGCGCAGAAGGTGTTGTCAGCGCCGGTCAGCACGATGACGCGCACGGTGTCGTCGGCCTCGGCGTCGTCGACCGCACGCTCGAGGGCGAGCGCCATGTCCCGGTCGATCGCGTTCTTGACCTTGGGCCGGTCGAGGGTGACCACGAGGATCGAGTCGTCGACGCGCTCGGTGCGGACCTTGGCCGGGGGCGGGGGCGGCAGCTCGAGGCGGTCCTCCGCGCCGAGGACGACCCGGTCGGCCTCGATGCGGATCTCGCGGCGCAGCGGGTCGGTCGAGGTGAGCAGCTCGATGTCGGCCGGGTCCTCGCGGCGCAGCAGCACCCGCTCGCCGGTCGGCTTGATGGCCGAGACGACGACGGCCTCGGGCTCGCCGGAGCGCTGGTACGGCACGGTGACGGCCTCGACGACCGCGGTGCCCTCGAGCTCGGTCAGCGCAGGGCGGGCCGGCGGGCGGTCGAAGACCGGCTTGAGGTGGGCGAAGCGCTGGGCCGGCGGACGGCCGGAGTAGACGCCGAGGGCGTGCTTGGTGGCGTACCAGCCGAGCGAGCTCGACAGGCCGTACTCGTCGGGGTTCTCGCGCAGCTGCGGCACCATCGTCGCGACGGCGTGCAGGCCGTAGCTGTTGCCGGGGCCGCCGGCGAAGGTGAGGCCACCGGTGACGCTGAGCGGTCGCGACGGGTCGTCCCAGGGCAGGCCGACCGCGGCGGCACCGAGCTGCACGGCGGCCGGGAAGCACGAGTAGAGGTCGACCGGGCCGAGGTCGGCCGGGGTGATCCCGGCGTGGCCCAGGGCCGCGCCGGCCGCGGCCTTGATCGCCGGCGACGACGCGAGGTCGGCGCGCTCGGAGACGAACCACTCGTCGGTGGCGGACGCACCGGCGTGCAGGAAGACCCACTTGTCCTGGTCGACGCCCGCAGCCTGGGCCGCCGCCGCGCTCATGACGATGACACCGGCGGCGAGGTCGACCTGGAGGTTGGCGCACATCAGCTTCGTGTACGGGTCGCTCACCCGGCGGTTGTCGGGCGAGGGGTTGCCGATCTCGTCGGCAGAGCGAGCGGTCGGGTCCCACGCGTAGGGGTTGCCCGCGGCAACCTCGCTGGCCCGGGCCCACAGCTCGGCGATCCGCTTCTGGTGCTCGTCGGCGTCGGCGCCGGCCGCACCGCGCAGCGCGGACTCGAGCAGGGCGTAGACGAAGATCGGGGCACCGATGCCCGCGCTGGTCTCCGCCGAGTTGTTGGCGGGCCGGTCGATGCCGATCACCCGGTCGGGGGCGGCGCCCTCCTCCTGGCGCTGCCACTGGGGCTCGCGGCCCTTCGACTGCAGTGCGGCGACGGTGGCGCCGGCCTCGGCACCGCTGACGAGCACGACCTGGGCGTGGCCGTCGACGACCTGCTGCGCGGCGTCGTTGACGGCGAGCTGGGCGCCGTCGCCGCCGTACGGCGAGGTCTGGACCGTGCGCGCCTCGGTGGCACCGACGAGCTCGGCGACCCGACCGGCCTGGCTGCCGTAGGTCCACGACGCGCTCGGCACGGCGTAGACCATGTCGGCGCTGGCGAGCAGGTCGATCCGGGCGCCCGCGTCCTCGGCCGCGGAGCGCAGCGCGGCGACCGACAGCTCGACGGGCTCGCGCGGTGACTCGAGGTCGGGCGTGCGCTGGACGAGCTGGCCGACACCGACGAGCACCGGGGTGGTCGGGTCGAGCAGGGTGCCGGTCCGCTCGTGGAGGACCGGCTCGTCCGGGACGCGCAGCGTCGCGCTGCCGCCGACGATGGCGTCGATCGCAGCCAGCGACTCGGACAGGGCGACCTCGACGCTGCGGACGGCGGTGAGGCCGACCGGGCCGCGGACCGGCGAGCCGTCGAGGGCTCCGTCCAGGCGGACGGCGGCGCCGGTGCCGTCGGGCACGACGGTGCACCACAGGCCGACGGTGATGCCCATCGGGCCGGTGCCGCGCAGCTCGAAGCCGTCCTCACCGGCGCGGGCGACCGTCCAGCGGGCCTGGGCCGGGATGTCCATCAGCTTGATCTGCTGGGTGAACTCGGCGCCCGTCTCGATCCGCGCCGGGCGCTCGCCGCGCCAGGACAGGTGCAGGGTGAGCCACTCGTGGGCGCGGTCGAGGTCCGTGACGAGCTCGACGACGTCGGCCACGCTGGCCGGGATCGCGCGCTGGGCGTGCACGTGGCGCGCGTACTCGTCGACGCCCGTGGGTGCGGGGACGTCCACCGAGGACTCCGGGGCCGCAGCGCCGGGGCGCACGCGGGCGACCAGGTCGGCGGCCACGGCGCGGGCGGTGCTTCCCAGCACGGGCGCGAGGGTGCGGGCGTTGTCGAGGAAACGAGAGCGGGGCATGCGGCGCAACTTTCCGTCTGATCGGACTGTTTCTTGAAGCATGCTCGGTCCGGGCCGTTCGCGCAAGGTCCCGCGGGCGTGCCGCACGCCACGTTCCGGTCCGGTCGGACGGTAGTGTCCGGGCCATGGCGACCCCCCGGCGTACCCAGCAGGAGCGCTCGGCCGCCACCCGGGCCCGGCTGCTCGAGGCGGCCTACGAGACCCTGCTCGAGGGCGGCTACAGCGCGACGACCGTCGGCCACGTGCAGCAGCGCGCCGGGGTCGCGCGTGGCACGCTCCTCCACCACTTCCCGACCCGCAGCGCGCTCATGGCCGGCGTCGTCGAGGACATCATCGAGCGGCGGCTCAGCGTGCTGACCGCGGCCGAGGGCCTCAGCGAGGCACCCATCGCCAGCTGGGACGACGTCGTCGACCTGATCTGGCAGGAGCTGCAGTCGCCGCCCTTCTCCGCAGCGCTCGACCTGTGGGTCGCCGCGCGCACCGACCCCGACCTGCGCGAGGCCCTGCTCCCCCTGCAGGAACGGATCTTCGGCACCGTGCACCGCAGCGTCACCCGCCTCGCCGGCGCCGACCACCCCCGGGCGCCGATGCTCGTGCAGTTCACCATCGACCTGCTCACGGGCTCGCGGCTCGGTGGCATCCTGTCGCCGCGAGCCGGCACGTCCGCCGTCGTGGAGGCATGGAAGGGCGCGCTCCGCCAGCTGGCCGGCGAGTCCGTCCAGGCCTGAGTCGCCCGGGCCCGAGGCGCCCGACCGGCCGGTCGTCGTACCGCGAGAGCAGGGCCGTGTGGCGAAGGGAACTCGACTCGCCGGGCGGATCCCGACATGATGAAGGCCACACCAAGGCAGAATGGTGTGAATCATTATTGCCTTCGAGGAGCCTGACCATGAGCCCGACCGTGGGATCACCCACCCGCCGGACCGCCCGCAAGGACAAGCTCGCCAACAGCGTCGCCCAGTCCGTCCTCCAGGACATCAGGCGGCAAGGCCTCTCCTTCGGGGACCAGCTCCCCAAGGAGGCCGACATGCTCGAGGAGTACGGCGTCGGGCGCGGCACGCTGCGCGAGGCGATGCGCGTGCTCGAGACCTGCGGTCTGATCGCGCTCAAGCCCGGCCCGGGCGGCGGACCGGTCGTCCAGAGCGTCACCCCGGAGGACTTCGGCCGGGTCGCCTCGCTGTTCTTCCAGTTCGCCGGCGTGACCTACCGCGAGGTCAACGAGGCCCGCCAGATCCTCGAGCCGATGGCCGCCCGCCTCGCCGCCGAGCGCCAGATGGGCTCCGACGCCGCGCGCGAGCTCCTCGACCTCGCGCAGTCCGGCCCGGACGCCGCGGACGTGGAGACCTACCTGCACATCACCGGCGACTTCCACGCCTCGGTCATCGCGATGGGCGAGAACACCCTGGTCAGCGTCGTGTGCCAGTCGCTGGCCGAGATCTTCCGCGACCGGATCCAGGCCGTGCACTTCCCGAAGAACAAGCAGCGCGACGTGCACGCCTCCCACGTCGGTGTCGCCGAGGCGATCCTCGCCGGCGACAGCGTGCGCGCCGAGAGCCTGATGACCGAGCACATGCAGGACTACCTGAAGTACGTCGCGAAGCAGCACCCGACGCTCCTCGACGAGGTCGTCACCTGGCGCAACCGGTCCTGACCGGACCCGCACGAACGACAGGAGCCGCAGCGCGGGACTCGCGCTGCGGCTCCTGTGCGTCGGGGACCGCACCGGGGCGACAGGCGCCCCTCCACCGGAAGGCTCAGGCGCCCAGGGCAACCGACTTGACCTCGAGGTAGGAGCGCAGGCCCTCGGGGCCCATCTCGCGGCCCAGGCCGGACTCCTTGAAGCCGCCGAACGGCGAGCCGTAGGCCTGCGGCGAGCCGTTGACGCTCACCATGCCGGTGCGGATGCGCCGGGCGATCGCCAGACCGCGGTCCGCGTCGGCGGTCCACACCGAGCCGGAGAGGCCGTACGGCGAGTCGTTGGCGATCGCGACGGCCTCCTCCTCCGAGCCGTAGGGGATCACCGCGAGCACGGGGCCGAAGATCTCCTCGCGGGCCACGCGCATCGCGTTGTTGACGTCGGCGAGCAGCGTCGGCGGGACGAACCAGCCGTTGGCGAGCTCGGACGGCATCGTGATCCGCTCGCCGCCGGTGACGACCCGGGCACCCTCCTCGCGGGCGAGGGAGATGTAGCCACGGACCCGCTCCTGCTGGCGCTGGCTGATCAGCGGGCCGATCGTCGTCGTGGGGTCGAGCGGGTTGCCGACGACCTGGCTCTCGAGTGCGGCGGCGAGGGCGTCGAGCACCTCCTTCTCGCGCGAGGCGGGCACGAGGACACGGGTCTGCGCGATGCACATCTGGCCGTTGACGTTGAGCGCCATCGGCAGCAGCTTCGCGATGGTCGCGTCGAGGTCGGCGTCGTCGAGGACGATCGCGGCGGACTTGCCACCCAGCTCGAGGGTGACCCGGGCGACCCGGGCCGCGGCGGAGGCGGCGATCTGCTTGCCCGCCGCCGTGCTGCCGGTGAAGGCGATCTTGTCCACGCCGGGGTTGTCGACGAGCGACTGGCCGGCCTCGCGCCCGGCGGGCACGATGCTGAGGACGCCCTTGGGCAGGCCGGCCTCGGTCATCACGTCCGCGAAGGCGTACGCCGAGAACGGCGTCTCCGGGGCGGGCTTGAGCACGATCGAGCAGCCGGCGGCCAGGGCCGGGGCGATCTTGAGGCTCGGCCCGGACAGCGGCCCGTTCCACGGCACGATGCCGGCGGCGACGCCGACCGGCTCCTGCACGACGAGGCTGCGGTTGGTGCCGTCGGTGCGCACCTCCTCGAACTCGTAGGAGGACGCGAGGTCGCCGTAGTAGGCGGTGTGGCGGATCGGGTTCGGCACGTGCGCGGCCTGGCTGAACCAGATCGGGCAGCCGAGCTCGGAGGTGATGCCGACGGCGAGCTCGTCGGCGCGCTCCTGCAGCAGCTCGGAGGCCCGGCGCAGCACCTCCCCGCGCTCCTTGGGGTCGGTGTCGCGCCACACGCCGCCCTGGTCGAAGGTCCGCCGCGCGGCGTCCACGGCCTTCGCCAGGTCGCGGGAGTCGCCCAGGGCGGCCCGGCCGACGACCTCGCCGGTCGCGGGGTTGTTGACCACGACCTCCTCGGTCGACTCGGGCTCCACCCACTCGCCGCCGATGAACAGCTGCGGCCGGTCGTACGTCGTCACGTGCTTCTCTCCTCGTCTCGGAAACTCAGTCTGGACCCGGGCGCTACTTCATCGACATCTCGGGGATGGTGGTGGCGATCTGCGGGAAGAAGATCAGGATCAGGACCGTGACGATGGCCATCGGCATGAAGTACCAGATGGCGTTGAAGACGTCGCCCATCGAGATCTTCTGGCCCTGGTTGACCTCCTTGTCCTTCACGATCGAGTGGATGATGAAGGCCAGAATCCCCACCGGGGGCGTGACCACCGCCAGCTCGCCCATGAAGACCGCGAAGACGCCGAACCACATGAGGTCGATGTCGAGCGCGTTGAGGGTCGGGATCAGGATCGGGACGGTCAGCAGGAGCATCGGGATCGGGTCCATGAAGGTGCCGAGCACGATGTAGACGACCGTCATCAGGAGCAGGAACTCGACGCGGTTCAGGCCCATCGAGTCGATCATGTCCGCGAACGCACCGGTCAGGCCGGTCAGGGCGAGCATCCGGGAAAGCGCCTCGACACCGATCAGCATGAGGAAGATCGCGCCGACGCTGCTGACGGTCGCGATGGCGGCTTCCCTGATGGCGGAGAAGCTGGACCGGCGCTTCCACAGGATCGTCACGACCACCGCACAAAGCGCGGCGACGGCACCGACCTCGGTCGCGGTGAACGTGCCGGAGAACGTCCCACCCAGGATGATCAGCATGATGAGCGGGATCGGCCACACCTTGGCGAGGCCGAGGAAGCGCTCGCCCCAGGTCACCCGCGGGCGCAGCGCCGCGGCGGCTTCGGCGGAGCCGGCCCAGCGCGGCGCCATCAGCATGATCATGATGCTGAACAGGACCGCGACGAGGATGCCCGGGCCGATGCCGGCGAGCAGCTGCGGACCGATCGGGACCTCGGCGACACCGGCGTAGATCACCAGCATCAGGCTCGGCGGGATCAGCTGGCCGGGCAGGCCGGCGACGATGACCGCACCGATGGCGAGGCGCTTGTCGTAGCCCGCCTTGAGCATCTCGGGGATGCCGATCCGGGCGAGCGCGTACGTCGTACCGACGCTCGAGCCGCTGACGGCCGCCAGCCCGGCGCCGGCGATGTTGGTGCCGACGGCCAGGCCACCGGGCATCCAGCCCAGCCACTGGTTGCCCACCCGGTAGAGGCTCTCGGTCAGCCCGGCCTTCCACAGCAGGAGGCCCATCAGGATGAACATCGGCACGACGCTGAGGGTCCAGCTCGCGACCGTGAGGTAGGGCAGGGTGGCCAGCTGGCTCTCGACGACCATCTCGCCACGCAGGGCGTACAGGCCGAGCAGGCTCGGCCCGAGCATCGCGAGGGCGACGGGCATGCGCAGGAACAGCAGCGCGAGCATGAGCACGCAGGCGGTTCCGCCGAGCACCATCGGCTTGAGCGGCAGGAGCAGCATCACCACGGCGCTGACCACGACGACGGCGATCGCGATCGCAAGGACCCAGGCCTTGCGGGACGACCGCCCCGGTGCGATCACGGCGGCGTCGGTCGAGCCGGCGCCACCACCCGTCGGCGAGGTGGGCTCCTCGGCGTGGTCGAGGGTGGCGGTGGAGTCGTTGCTGACAGTCATCGGGTCGCCTCCTCGGCGTGGTCGCGCTCGAGGTCGGCGAGGACGATGGCGTCCTCGGGCTCGACCTCCTCCATCTCCAGCCCGTGACCGGCCAGGCCACGGATCGCGGCGAACGCCAGCTGGACGGCGAGGATCCCGAAGACGACCGGGACCAGGTAGTAGACCTGCCACGACGGCACCGTGCTCACGCCGGCGTGCAGGTTCAGCCGCTGGGCCTCCTGCGCCTCGCCCCAGCCGAACCAGGCGCAGCCGGCGATGATGACCGCGCTGACGCCGAAGACGACGAAGAGCACGATCCGCTGGAAGGGTCGCGGGAGCCGCGCGTACACGAGGTCGGTCGCGATGTGCTGGCCGCGGGCCTGGGCGGCGACGAAGCCGAGCAGGGCGAGGATCGGCAGGTACCAGTACTGGACGATCTCCAGCGTGTACTTGAGCGGGTGGTCGAGGTAGGTGCGCATCAGGGCGTTCGCCGTGACGTGCACCATCATCACGAAGATGACGATGACGGCCGGGATCTCGACCACGGCCGTGAAGACGCGGGTCGCGAGCGACGCGTTGGGCTTCATGGGGACCTCTCTCGTCTCAGGCGCTGCGCCCGGGCACGAGGCTCCCGGGAGCGGTGAGCAGGGCCTTCGGGTGAGCGCGCTCACACACGCTAACAAGGATAACCATGATTAGCAATAGCCTGAAGGGGCTGGCTGATCAGCTGCCGTAGACGGCGACCAGGCGGCCGGCGGTGCTGCCGCCGCTGGAGCCGAGCAGGTCGACCTGCTTGACGATCAGGTCGCGCGTGGAGATGGTCGCCTCGAGGCGGGCCATGCCGACCTGGACCACGCGACCGCCCTTGCGGACAGCAGAGATGGCCTGGTTCGTGGTGACACCGACCCCGGCGAGGTCGATGACCGTGTCGAGGCTGGACTCCTCGACCTCGGCGAGCGAGCCCACCACCCGCGCAGCACCGAGCTCCTTCGCGATCGGCCAGAGGTCCTCGCGCGGCTCGGCGACCACGACGTCGGCGCCTCGCAGCACGGCGAGCCGGGTCGCGACCTGGCCGATTCCGCCGAGTCCGATGACCGCCACCTTCTGCCCTGCCTCGACCTGACCGCGGCAGGCGGCGGCGGGGCGGGCGGTCTTGCCGGCGTCCGTACCGGCGGCGGCCTGGGCGAAGCCCACGCCGTCGGGGATCGGGATGAGGTCCTCGGGGAAGGCCAGGCAGTGCGACGCGTAGCCGCCGCCCTGCCCCAGGCCGGGACGGGTCCGCCCGGCGGGCGAGATGCCGACCCGCGCGCCGAGGGCGACGTCCTCGACGCCCTCACCCAGCGCCACCACGACACCCGCGACCTCGTGGCCGAGGGTGAGCGGCCGCGGGGCGAGCTGGGAGAGCCAGCCCGGGTCGTCGAGGATCCCGACGTCGGTGTGGCACAGCCCGGCCGCACGGATCTCGACCAGCACCTCGCCGGCGCCGGGCTCCGGGACAGGAACCTCTGCCAGGACCAGCGGCTCCCCCGGTCCCGTGAACTGCCACGCCTTCATCTCAAGCCCTCCCCGGCCATCGTCGTCCATGATCTCCTGACCGAGTCCCGGGAGATCCGGGACCCTGTTCCACGCCAGCGGCCGGCACGCCCCCGCAGGGGCGCGCCGGCCACGGCGTCGTTCAGCCTCAGGCGGGCCGGTGGGAGAGGAAGACCTTCTCCCACAGCAGCTCCATGTAGGGCTTCAGGTCGAAGTCCGCAGGGTTGAAGTCGGTCAGGAAGTTGTCGTAGGTGATGTCGGTCGTCTGCTCGAGCCCGTCCACGTAGGGGCCCCACGCCTCGACGTCCTCCTGCAGGCCCTTCACGAACGCCTCGCCGTCCTCGAGCGACTTGCTGCTCGCGACGTCGGACAGCTCCTCGTCGTTGATCTTCTTGATCGCGGCGACGGAGGCCTCGTCGAGGCCGACGATCGAGCCCTTCGCCTTCTCGATCTCGCCGAGCGCGGCGGTCATGTTGTCCCAGATGCCGCGGATGTTGGCCTCGAGCAGGACGTCGACGCGGTCGAAGAGCAGCTGCTGGGCAGCCAGCGGGAGCTCGTCCCAGCGGGCCTTGCTGATCGAGATGGCGCCTCCGGCGTTGCCGAAGCCGGTCTCCATGTCGATGGCGAAGTACGGCGCGGCCGGGATGAAGCCGCTCAGGTGCGAGGTCGCGAGCGTCGAGAACACGCAGTCGACGACGCCGCGCTCGAGGGCCTCGAACAGCTCGGTGTAGTTGGCGGTGGCCGTCGACATGCCGAGCGCCTCGGCCTGCTCGACCTGGAGGCGGCTCGAGGTCGCCGCGATGCGGCCCTTGAGCGAGTCCTTGCCGGTGATCGGCTCGGTGCAGGCCACGATCGCCGGACCGCTGGAGAAGATCGGGAGCAGGAGCTTGATGCCGTTGTCGGCGTACTCCTTGGTGATCTCCTCGGAGTTGAGCGCGGCCTCCTCCATGGCACCGTGGAACTGCAGGACGCCGTCCACGGGGCCCTGGCGACCGAGGAAGGTGAGGTTCATGAGGTCGTTCATGGCCGCGAACTTGTCGGGCTCGAGCGAGGCCATGACCGAGCCGACGTCGATGCGGCTGTCGGCGATGGCGTCGTCGACCTGGTCCTGCGGGGCGATCGAGTTGGAGAACGCGATGTCCATCGTGATCTTGCCGCCGGACCAGTCCTCGACAGCGGCGGCGTACTCCTCGAAGCGGCGGCCGGTCGGCGCGCCCTTCGGGGCGGTGCTCTGCATGACGAGGGTCACCGGCGACATGTCCTCGAGGGCCGCCTGGAACTCCTCCTTGGTGGCGCCGTACGCCACGGACTCGCCGCCACCGCTGGCGGCGCCGCCCTCCTCGGCGCAGGCGGCGAGCGTCGCCGTGAGCGACAGCAGCGAGGCCGCCGCAATGAGCTTGGCCGGCTTGGGCCGGCGGATCGAAACGCGCATGGTTGTCTCCAGGTTCAGGTGGGGAAGCCGGGGCCTGGTCGAGCACCGTCGTGGCGCCGACGTCCCCGGACGTCCTGTTCACTCCCGGCCGGTACCGACCACTCCCCGGGACGACCCCGCGAACGAGGTCCGTGGTCGGCGTCACACCGGAACTGCGGGTAATCATTACTATGAATTTCTCTGGTGTCAATCGTCACACGAGGTCGAATTCCAGAACACCCCCCTTCGAGGCTCGGGATGCACGGGCCCATCCGGCAGGGTGGGCCGAAGGTCTCTTGATCTATGCGGATGATTTGCCTTAATGTCCGGAGCAAGACTCACCGAGGAGACAGGCACCATGACCGAGCTCGCACCCCAGGCCGACGGCCGCTTCCAGCACCTGTTCACGCCGTTCCGGATCGGGTCCATCGAGCTGCGCAACCGCGTCATCATGCCGCCGCACTCCTCGGCCATCGGGAGCCTGTGGGGCTCCGACGCCGACGCCGAGAAGGCGATCGCCTACCTGCGCTCGCGCGCCGAGGCCGGCGTGTCGTGGACGACCATGCCCGGCCGGCTCGCCAACGTGCTGCACACCGGCTTCGAGCCGACCGGCATGAGCGCCGAGACCAAGGGCTGGTTCCGCCTGCCGGTCTACCACGAGCGGGTCAGCGCGTACGTCGACGCGATCCACTCCGTCGGCGCCTACGCGGCCCAGCAGCTCACGATGATCGGCGGCCACCCGCACGGCCCGTCGGCGCGCTACAGCTCGCCGGTCAGCAACATCGCCCCGCACGTGCTGAACCTCGACGAGATCCGCCAGTTCGTCGACGAGTACGCCTGGTCGGCCGACAAGGCCGCCACCGCAGGCATCGACATCATCGAGCTGCACGCCAACCACGACGACCTGCACGAGTGGTTCCTGTCCCCGCTCACCAACGCCCGCGAGGACCAGTACGGCGGCAGCCTGGAGAACCGCACCCGCTTCCTGGTCGAGGTCCTCACCGCCGTCCGCGGCGCCATCGGCAAGGAGAAGGTGTTCGGGGTCCGGATGAACATGCTCCAGGAGGACCCGCACGGCCTCGACGCCGCGGCTGCGCTGGAGATCGCCAAGGTCATCGAGGGCACCAGCCTCGTCGACTACCTGCACCTGGTCGCCGGCAGCCCGTGGGGCAACCCCAGCTACATCCAGCCGATGTGGTTCCCCGCCGGCGGGTTCGCGGACATCTCCGCGCAGTTCCGCAGCGAGCTCAGCCTGCCGATCGTGCACACCGGACGGATCAACACCCCCGAGGTGGCCGAGCGCCTCATCGCCGAAGGTGCCGCCGACGTCGTCGGCATGGCCCGCGCGCACGTCGCCGACGGCGAGCTGCTGGTGAAGGCCCGCGAGGGCCGCACCGCCGACATCCGCCCGTGCATCGGCGGCAACGACTGCATCAACCGCCGTTACGTCGACGGCCTGCCGTTCGGCTGTGCGGTCAACCCGCACACCAGCCGTGAGACCGAGGGACCGTGGAGCGCCCGCCGGATGAGCGCCCCGCTGACCGTGGTCGGCGGCGGCCCCGCCGGCATGGAGCTCGCCGCGCTCTGCGCCGAGGCCGGCGCCCCGGTCACCCTGATCGAGAGGTCGTCGACGCTCGGCGGGCAGCTCCGCCTGGCCCTCGGCGCTCCCGACCAGGACCAGATGGCGGCCTACCTCGACTGGCAGGTGCGCCGCCTCGAGCAGCTCGGCGTCGACGTCCGCCTCGAGACCGAGGTCTCCGCCGCCGACGTGCTGGCACTGCCCGAGGACACCGTCGTCGCAATCGCCACCGGCGCCGACAGCCGGCTCCCCGAGGTCCCCGGCATCGACCTCCCCGTGGTGCTCGACTCGCGCGAGGTGATGAGCGGCGCCGCCGAGCCGGGCAAGCGCGTGCTCGTCGTGGTCGAGGACGACCACCTCGCCCCCCTGCTGCTCGCCGACCGGCTCGCCTCCCGCGGCCACGAGGTGACGATGGCGTACTCCACGCCGAACGCCGCCGTGCAGCTCGGCCGCTACATCGTCGGCTCGATCCTGGGCCGGCTCGACGAGGCGGGCGTGGAGTTCCGCTTCCTCGAGAAGCTCGAGGAGGTCACCCCCGACGGCGCCGTGCTGCGTCACATCTACTCGCAGAGGTTGCGCACCGTCGGCGGCTACGACTCCGTCGTGATCGCCTGCGGCGGCGTCTCCGACAGCGCCCTGTACGACGAGGTGCGCACCGCTCGGCCGAACGTGCACGTCCTCGGTGACGCCTACGCGCCGCGCCGCCTCGTGTTCGCGACCCGCCAGGCCTACGCCCTCGCCGAGGAGCTCACCACCGTGGACGAGGCGGCCCTGCCCACCCTCCAGCTCATCCCCGCCGGCACCCGCTGACCGGCCCACCGAAGGAGCCCGCCATGACCACCACCATCATCGTCGGAGTCGACGGCAACCCGCGCTCGGAGCAGGCTGCGACGAAGGCCGCCCGGCTGGCCGCCGCGACGGACGCGACGCTGCACGTGGTGTGCGCCTACGTCCGCGAGCAGTCGGCCGAGGTCGACGCGGACGGGGAGACGCGGCAGATCGCGATCTCCCAGGAGTCCGCCGCGATCGCCGAGCAGGTCGCCGAGTTGCTGCGCCCGATCGCCCCGAGCGTCACCTCCGCCGCCGTGCTCGGCCGCCCCGCGGACGCGCTGCTGTCGGAGGCCGAGCGCCTCTCCGCCGACCTGATCGTCGTCGGCAACGCGCGCATGCAGGGCATCGCCCGGGTCCTCGGCAGCGTCGCCGCGGCGGTGGCCCACCACGCCGAGTGCGACGTCTACATCGCGAACACCAACTGACCCCTCGAGACCCCTTGTGACCCACGCCACCTCAATGCTAATATTCATACGCATTGATTAGGAAGGATCGTGCCATGCGCACCACACCCCCGTCCGAGCTGGACGTCCTGGTCGTCGGCGCCGGCTTCTCCGGCCTCTACAGCCTCCACCGTCTCCGCACCCTGGGCCGCACCGTCCACGTCATCGAGGGCGACGACGACCTCGGTGGCGTCTGGTACCGCAACCGCTACCCTGGCGCGCGCTGCGACATCGAGAGCGTCGACTACTGCTACTCGTTCGACGACGCGATCGTGCAGGAGTGGACCTGGACCGAGCGCTACCCCGCGCAGCCGGAGATCCTCCGCTACATCAACTTCGTCGCCGACCGCCTCGACCTGCGCCCGGGCATCACCTTCGAGACCCGGGTGACCGAGATGCACTGGGACGACGAGGCGTCGCTGTGGCGCGTCGCCACCGACCAGGGTGACCGGATCGCCGCCCGCCACGTGATCATGGCCARMRRMCARCTCTCCACCCCGCAGCTCCCGGCCATCGAGGGCATCGAGGACTTCGCCGGCGTGCTCGCACACACCGGCGACTGGCCGCGCGAGGGCGTCGAGCTGTCCGGCAAGCGCGTCGGCGTGATCGGCACCGGCTCGTCCGGCGTGCAGACCGTGCCGCAGGTCGCGAAGCAGGCTGCGCACCTCTCGGTCTTCCAGCGCACCGCGCACTACGCGATCCCCGCGCGCAACCACGAGCTCGACCCCGAGTACGTCGCCGACCTCAAGTCCCGCTTCCAGGAGTACCGCGAGATCGCGCGGCACCACCCTGGCGGCACGCACCGCCACATCGGCACCGAGTCCGCCCTGGACGTCGACCCGGCAGCGCTGGAGGAGAACCTGCAGCGCCTCTGGGACCGCGGCGGTCCGGACATCCTCGCGGCGTACCGCGACTTCCGCACCGACGAGCGTGCGGCCGAGAAGGCCGGCGAGTTCGTCCGCCAGCGGATCCGTGAGCTCGTCAAGGACCCGGTGACGGCCGAGGCGCTGTGCCCGAAGGGCTACCCGTTCGGCTCGAAGCGCCTGGTGCTCGAGATCGACTACTACGAGACCTTCAACCGCGACAACGTCTCGCTCGTCGATGTCGGCGCCGACCCGATCGCCCGCATCGAGGGATCGGCCGTCGTCCTCGAGAGCGGCGCCCGCCACGAGCTCGACGTGCTCGTCCTCGCCACCGGCTTCGACGCCCTCACCGGACCGCTCTTCGCGATCGACATCCAGGGCGTCGACGGCGTGCGGCTGCCCGACGCGTGGGCCGACGGCCCGCGCACCTACATCGGTGTGAGCACCGCAGGCTTCCCGAACATGTACGTCGTCGGCGGCGCCGGCAGCCCGTCGGTGCTGAGCAACATGCTCATCTCCATCGAGCAGCACGTCGAGTGGATCACCGACTTCGTCCAGTACCAGTTCGAGAACGGCATCTCGAAGGCCGAGGCGCTCGAGGACGCGCAGGACCGGTGGACCCAGGAGGTCTACGACAAGGCCGCGCCCACCCTCTTCATGAAGGGCAACTCCTGGTACGTCGGCGCGAACGTCCCCGGCAAGCCGCGGGTGTTCAGCCTCTACCTCGGCGGCGTCGGGCACTACCGCGACGTCTGCGACCAGGTCGCTGCCGACAACTACAAGGGCTTCGAGCTCACCTGACCCTGCCTGTCCCAGGCTGACTCCCAAGGACCAACAAGATGACGAACTCCCACGGCCCCCTCGCCGGCGTCCGCGTGATCGAGGCCGGCTCGATGTACGCCGCTCCGACCGCCGGACGCATGCTCCGCGACTTCGGCGCCGAGGTGATCAAGGTCGAGGACCCGACCAGCGGTGACTTCGCGCGGCAGTGGCAGCCGGCCCACGAGGGCATGGCGATCGGTTTTGCCCGCCTCAACAGCGGCAAGCGCTCCGTGGGGCTCGACCTGCGCCGTACCGAGGGCCGGGACATCCTCAAGCGCCTGGTCGCCGGCGCCGACGTGTTCATCGAGAACTTCCGCCCCGGTCGCATGGAGGCCTGGGGGATGTCGTACGACGAGCTCAAGGCCACCAACCCCGGCCTGGTCATGACCCGGGTCAGCGGCTTCGGCCAGACCGGCCCGTACCGCGAGCGTCCCGGCTTCGGCACCGTCGCGGAGACGGCGAGCGGCACACGCCGCCGACCGCTCCCCCGTTCGGCTTCGCC
>NZ_VLJQ01000093.1:0-31196 GCF_007829375.1 Nocardioides sp. J9
CCTGCCGAGCCCCGCTTCTTGCGGTGGCCGACCTGGTCGGCGGGCTGTGGAATCACCGCCCGAATCCCGCGCGAGCGGAGCTCGGCGCGGATCGCACGGGAGGAGTAGGCCTTGTCACCAAGCACTGCGTCAGGTCTCGTGCGCGGGCGGCCGCGACCGAGTCGCTTGACCGCGAGTTGGGACAACAACGGCTTCAGCATCGGCGAATCGCCAGCCTGGCCAGGCGTCAACGCGATCACGAGCGGGCGACCGCGCCCATCTACGAGCTGATGGATCTTGGTCGACATGCCTCCGCGCGAGCGCCCGAGCGCGTGATCGGGCGGCTCGGCGCGCAGATTCATGTAGTTCGACTCAGCCCCCTGTGAGGCCCGTGGCTTGGCGGCCGGCAGGTCGCTCAACACGGCGCAGAGTGGTGGCGTGCTGGTGGGCGCGGTTGATCGTGGAGTCCACGCTGACCATCCAGTCGATGTCGCCCGCGCCGTCGGCCTCGGCCAGGAGCCGGGCGTGGATCTTGTCCCACGTGCCGTCGCTCGAGAACCGCTTGTGCCGCTTCCACACCGTCTGCCACGGCCCGAACGAGCCGGGCAGGTCGCGCCACGCAATCCCCGTCCGGAACCGGTAGATCACGCCCTCGACCACCTGCCGGTGATCACGGAACGGCCGGGACTTCACGCCATCCGAGGACGGCATGAACGGCGCGATCCGCTCCCACTGAGCATCGGTCAGGACTCGTTCACGAGACATGCCCGCATCAAAACAGCCCTATCGGCGTGGACTTGGGAGACACGCCCTAGGCGCGGGCGACGTGGAAGTGGCGCAGCCGGGCCTGCATCGCACCGATCTGCGCCCACGCGACCCCCACGTCGAACACGGCCGCGGTGCTGGTCGGGAAGGTGCCCAGCGCGATCGACTCCGAGGCCTCGCCCTCCCCGTCGTCGAGGAGCTGCACGACCATGCCCATCGTCGGGTTGTGGCCGACGACGACGACCGTCCCGGTGTCGTCGGGCACGCCGCGGACCAGGTCGAGGACACCTTCCTCGTCGGTGCCGTAGAGGCCGCCGTCGTACGCGGGCTCGAGGGTCCAGCCAGCCCCGCCAGCGACCGCGGCCCAGGTCTCCCGGGTGCGGGCGGCGTAGGACACGAACGCGGCGTCGGGGACGACCCCCTGCCCGGCCAGCCACTCCCCCAGCATCCGGGCCTCGACCCGGCCGCGCTCCTCGAGCACCCGGTCCACGTCGCTGGGTGCCCAGGGCTCGGCCTTGGCGTGCCGGATGATCACGAGGCGCCGGGTGGTCTGCACGTGCTCACCCTACGGCGTGCGCCATGCTGGGAGCGTGGATCCGTACGGCACGACCCACTACGTCCCGCTGGCCGTGTTCGCGGTCGGCCTGGTCGTCGCGGTGGTGCTCGGTCGGCGGCACGCCTCCGAGCCGGGGCCGACCCGGCTCAGCCGGGCCTGGGCGCTGCTCATCCCGGTCGTGACGATCCCCTTCCAGGTCATCGACCTGGTCGCGAACTTCGACATCGGCGTCACCCTGCCGCTGCACCTGTGCGACCTGGCCTGGATCGCGGCGACCTGGGCGCTGTGGACCCACCGGCCGTTCCCGGTCGCGCTGACCTTCTTCTGGGGCCTGACGCTGACCATCCAGGGGGTCGTGACGCCCTCGCTGAACGAGGACCTCCCCCACCCGCGGTACTTCGCCTTCTGGGCGCTGCACCTGCTCATCGTGTGGGCGGCGGTCTACCTGGTCGTCGGGCTGCGGAAGGCACCCCGCTGGCGGGACTACCGCGCCGCAGTCCTGACGACGCTGGTGTGGGCGTCGGCGACGTACGCCTTCAACGTCGTCGCCGACACCAATTACGGCTACCTGGTGCGGAAGCCGCGGTCGTCGATCCTCGACCTGCTGGGTCCGTGGCCGTGGTACGTCGTCCAGGAGATCCTGGTCGTCGTCACCGCATGGGCGTTGCTGACCCTGCTCGCGCAGCGGTGGTCAGGCACCCATCGCGTGGAAGCCGCCGTCGACGTGCAGGATCTCGCCGGTCGTGGCCGGGAAGAGGTCTGAGAGCAGCGCGCACACCGCGCGGGCAGTGGGCTCCTGGTCGGTGTTGTCCCAGCCGAGCGGCGCCCGGGTGCTCCACATCGACTCGAGGTCCTCGAAACCCGGGATCGCCTTGGCCGCGAGGGTGCGCAGCGGGCCGGCCGAGACCAGGTTGACCCGGATGCCGTCGGCGCCGAGGTCGCGGGCCAGGTAGCGCGCGCAGGACTCCAGGCCGGCCTTGGCCACGCCCATCCAGTCGTAGACCGGCCAGGCGACGGTGGCGTCGAAGGTGAGGCCGACGACCGAGCTGCCGCTGGCCATCAGCGGGCGGCAGGCGACCGCGAGGGACTTCAGCGAGAACGCGGAGACCTCGACCGCCTGCGCGACGTCCTTCCACGGACCGTCGAGGAACTTGCCGCCGAGCAGCGTCTCGGGGTTGCCGTAGGCGATCGAGTGGACGACGCCGTGCAGCACGGCGTCCTCGCCGAGGACCTCGCGCACCGCGCCGGGCAGCGCCGCGAGGTGCTCCTCGTCGGTGACGTCGAGCTCGATGACGGCCGGCAGCTCGGGGAGCCGCTTGACGATCCGGCGGGTGATCCGCAGGGCCTGGCCGAAGTTCGACACGAGCACCGTCGCGCCCTGCTGCTGGGCGAACTTCGCGACCGCGAAGCCGATGGAGGTGTCGAGGGTGACGCCGGCAACCAGGACGTTCTTGCCGGCGAGGATGCCGTTGCGGTTGATCGTGCTGTCCGTGCTGGTGGTGTCGCTCATGTCAGTGCCCCATTCCGAGTCCGCCGTCGACCGGGATCACCGCGCCGGTGACGTACGACGCCGACGGGCCGGCCAGCCAGAGCACGGCTCCGGCGACCTCCGTCGGGTCGGCGTACCGGCCGAGCGGGACCTGGCTCCGGATGCCTTCCTTCTGCTCGTCGGTGAGCACGGCCGTCATGTCGGTGTCGACGTAGCCGGGCGCGACGACGTTCGCGGTGATGGACCGCGGGCCGAGCTCGCGGGCCAGCGAGCGGGCCATGCCCACGAGGCCGGCCTTCGACGCGGCGTAGTTGACCTGGCCGGGCGAGCCCAGCAGGCCGACGACGCTGGAGATGAAGATGATGCGGCCCTTCTTCTGCCGCAGCATGCCCTTGGCGGCACGCTTGGCGAGGCGGAAGGACCCGGTCAGGTTCGTCTCGATGACCGAGCTCCAGTCGTCCTCCGACATGCGCAGCAGGAGGGTGTCGGCCGTGATGCCGGCGTTGGCGACCAGCACCTCGACGGGGCCGTGGGCCTCCTCGGCGGCGGTGAACGCGGCCTCGACGGCAGCCGGGTCGGTGATGTCGGCCTTGAGCTCGAGCGCGCCGTCGGGGGCGCCGCCGCTGCGGGTGGTGACGGCGACCTTGTCGCCGTTGGCGAGGAACGCTTCGGCGATGGCGCGGCCGATGCCGCGGTTGCCGCCGGTGACCAGGACGGATCGGGGTTCGTTCACGTCTCCGACGCTACGGGCGCGGGTGCCTGCCGCTCGCCCGCGGCAGGCACCAACTTCCCCGGCATCCCTTGTAGGGGTCCTACAAGGTCACCCGTGGGTCACTCGTCGTCCTCGAGGCGGAAGCCGATCTTCATGGTGACCTGGAAGTGCTCGACCTGGCCGTCCTTGACCTGGCCACGGACCTGGGTGACCTCGAACCAGTCGAGGTGGCGGAGCGTCTGCCCGGCGCGCGAGACGCCGTTGCGGATGGCCTGGTCGATGCCGTCGGGCGACGTGCCGACGATCTCGCTGATGCGGTAGGTACGGTTCGACATGCCGGTCAGCCTAGTCCTCCGTGCCCGGCGTAGGCTGGGGCCATGTCCTCCCCCCGCCACGGCCGTCAGGGGCCGGACGGTCGGCGGGAGCCGGAGCCGATCCGGATCACCACCGCGGGCGACAACCCGCAGGCCGACATCGCACGGCGCCAGAAGAAGTACGCCATCGCCATGGGCATCCGCACCCTGTGCTTCATCGGTGCCGCGATCAGCGGCGCGGCGGGCATCCACTGGCTCTGGCCGATCCTGATCCTCGCCTCGCTCTTCCTGCCGTACGTCGCCGTCGTGATGGCCAACGCCAACGACAGCCGCGCCTCGTCGCTGCCCCTCACCGGCGGCGGTGACGCGCAGCGCCAGCTCGGCCCCGGGGAGAAGGGTGACCATGGAGCCTGACCGCGACATCTGCTCGGCGAAGGACTGCCGCGCCGACGCGGTGTGGCAGCTGCAGTGGAACAACCCGAAGCTGCACACCTGCGACGCCCACCGCCAGTCCCTCGCCGACTTCCTCGGCGCCCGCGGCTTCCTTCGCGACACCGTCCCCCACCCCTCCTGACCCGACGGTCGAGACGTCACCTGTGGCACGTCGAGTGGTCACCTGTGGCGGGTTGAGTGGTCAGGAAGTGCCCGTTGAGTGGTCGGCGGCGTACGACGGGTCTCCTGGTCACACCCGGCCCGGGATCGTCCACGAATCGTCCACAACGGGCGGCGCCGCCTCGGCTGTCCACCGGCCCCGACCACAGGGGCAGACGGACCGATCGACGCAGCGCATCGTCGGCAGGCATGGACCTCGACGACTTCCCGATCGGCCCCTTCCACCTGCGTGATGCCGACTCGCTCGGCGTGCGTCGACGACGGGTGCGGTCCGCGGAGCAACGCGGCCTCCTCGTGCGTCGTACTCGAGGCATCTACCAGCGCAGCGACCTGCCGGACACCCTCACCGAACGCGCCCAGGCCGTGTCCGCTGCGCTCGCCCCGCACCACGTGGCTGTCGACCGTACGGCGGCGTGGCTCCACGGCGTCGACGTCTTCCCCGCTGGCGAGCTGGCCTCCGGCCCGCTCATCGAGAGCTGCGCATTGCGCGGGCGCACCCGGACCAGACGCCCGGAGGTCGACGGCCGCTCGCGTGACCTGGCACCGGAGGACGTGATGACGGTGGCCGGGGTGCCGGTCACGACACCCTTGCGGACCGCGCTCGACCTCGGTTGCCACCTGCACCAGCGCGACGCGTTCGCGGCGATGTGCCTCCTCGCCCGACGGCACGGGCTGACCACGCGGGACCTCCAGCGCGAGCTGCCCCGCTACCGCCGCCGGCGCGGGGTCGTCCAGCTCCGCATGCTGGTCCCGTGGGTGGACCCGCGCGTCGAGTCGCACCGCGAGGCATGGGTGCTGCTCGAGGTCGTCGGCCGCGGGATGCGCAAGCCGGAGCTCCAGCACTGGATCGAGGTCGAGGGCAAGCCGACCTTCCGACTCGACTTCGCCTGGCCGGACGCCCGGGTGTGCCTGGAGTACGACGGGTACGACGCCCACCTGCGCACCCCCGAGCAGCGGCAGTACGACGAGGAGCGGCGCCGCTGGCTGAGGGAGAACGGCTGGACGGTGATCGTCGTGCGCAACGGCGACTTCACCGGCAGGTCGCTGGACCGCTGGGTCCTCCAGCTGGCGCGAGCGTTGCGGCCGTCGTACACGAACCGGCGGTGGTGAAAGCGACCACTCCTGACCTCTCACCAGGCCGCATCTGACGCTTCAACGCGCCACAACTGACGTCTCAACGGGCCACAGGTGACGTCTCAACGAGCCACGAGTGACGTCTCGAGGAGGGAGGAGGCTCAGCCGCCGATGGCGGACATGGGGCGGTCGGGCTGGAGGAAGGTGGGGTCGTCGATGCCGTGGCCGGCGGCCTTGGTGGCCATGGCGGCGAGCCAGCGATCGGCGAGCTCGTCGTCGGAGGCGCCGGCGCGCAGGGCGGTGCGCAGGTCGGACTCGGAGCGGGCGAAGAGGCAGTTGCGGACCTGGCCGTCGGCGGTGAGCCGGACGCGGTCGCAGTCGCCGCAGAACGGGCGGGTCACCGACGCGATGACGCCGACGGTCGCCGGCCCCCCGTCGACGGTGAACAGCTCGGCCGGGGCGCTCCCCCGCGGCTCGGACGCCGGGGTGAGGTCGAAGGCGGCCGACAGCGAGGTGAGGATCTCGTCGGCGGTGATCATCTTGTCCCGGCTCCAGCCGTGCTGGGCGTCGAGGGGCATCTGCTCGATGAAGCGCAGCTGGTAGCCGCGCTCGATGCACCAGGCGAGCAGCTCGGGGGCCTGGTCGTCGTTGACGCCGCGCAGGAGCACGGCGTTGACCTTGACCGGGCCGAGGCCGGCGGCCTCGGCGGCAGCGAGGCCCTCGACGACGTCGTCGAGGCGGTCGCGGCGGGTGATCTCGTGGAAGGACTCACGACGGACGCTGTCGAGGCTGACGTTGACCCGGTTCAGGCCGGCGTCGGCGAGCGCGCCCGCGGTGCGGGCCAGGCCGAGGGCGTTGGTCGTGATCGACATCTCGACGTCGGCAGCGAGCTCACGGACCTGCCGGACGATGTCGACCAGGCCGCGGCGCACCAGCGGCTCGCCGCCGGTGAAGCGCACCTCGTCGACCCCGAGCCGGCCCACGGCGACGCCGATCAGGCGGACGACCTCGTCGTCGGTGAGCTGGTCCTCGGTCGGCATCCAGTCGAGCCCCTCGGCCGGCATGCAGTAGGTGCAGCGCAGGTTGCAACGGTCGGTGAGCGACACCCGGAGGTCCGTCGCCACCCGTCCGTACTGGTCGACCAGGGGCTGCATGCACCCATCCTAGGCCGGTGGGCGGTTGGAAGCAGGCTGGTCCTACCGTTGTCGGGTGCGATCCTGGCTCGCCTCGTGGCGTTTCCTGCTCAGCAGGCGGTGGGTGCTCTTCTTCCTGGCGATCATCCTGCTCGGCTACGGGACGTGGTGGCTGGGCGAGTGGCAGTTCGGCCGGCTCGAGGACCGCCGGGAGCGCAACGAGGTGGTCGCGGCCAACGAGGACCGCGCCCCGGTGCCCGTCAGCGAGGTGCTCGCCCCGGGTCGCCCGGTGGCGAAGGACGACGAGTGGCGCCTGGTCTCCGCCCGCGGCGTGTACGACGTCGAGGACACCGTCGTGGTCCGCTACCGCACCCGCAGCGGCATGCCCGGGGTCGAGGTCGTGGTCCCGCTCGTCACCGCCGACGGGACCGCCGTCGTGGTCGACCGGGGCTGGTTCGCCACCGACGACCCGCAGATCGGTCCCGACGAGCTCCCCGCCCCACCCGCGGGCGAGGTGGCGATCACCGGCTGGGTCCGCGCCGACGGCGAGGGCGACAGCACCAAGGTCGTCGGCCGCTCGACCCGGGCGATCAGCAGCGAGCGGATCGGCGAGGCGATCGGCACCCCGGTGCTCACCGGCTTCGTCGCGCTCAAGGCGGAGGACCCGGAGCCGGAGGACGCCCTCGAGCCCGTCGAGCTCCCCGAGCTCGGCGAGGGGCCGCACTTCTTCTACGGCCTGCAGTGGTGGTTCTTCGGCGTCCTCGGGATCGGCGGGTTCGCCTACCTCGCGTGGGACGAGCGCAGGAACGGTCGCCGCGGCGAGCGGCGCCGCAAGGAACGGGCCCCCGGCCCGTTCGCACGCCGGCGCGAGGACCCGGCTCAGAGCCCGCGCGACATCCCGCCGTCGACGGGCACCATCACGCCGGACACGAACGAGGCCGCCGGGGACAGCACGAACGCCGCGACCCGGCCGAACTCCTCCGGCTGACCGTAGCGGCGCAGCGGGATCTGCGCCTCCGTCGCCGCCCGCGCCGCGTCCGCATCGCCCGTCGCGGCGTCCAGCTCCGCGACGCGCTCGGTCGCGACCCGGCCCGGCAGCAGCCCGTTGACCCGGATCCCCCGCGGGCCGAGCTCGTCGGCGAGGTTCTTGGCGACCATCGCCAGGCCGGGCCGCAGGCCGTTGGAGATGGCCAGCCCGGGGATGGGCTGGCGCACGCTGGTGGACAGCACGAACGCGATCGAGCCGCCCTCGCCGAGCTCGGCGGGCGCCGCGCGGGGCGGCGGGGGGGGGGGGGGGGGGGGGGGGGAGCCACTGCTCGTCGGTCATGTCGGTGACCTGGCCGCCCGGCGGTCCGCCGACGCTGACCAGCACGCCGTCGAGGCGCCCCCAGGCGTCCTTCGCGGCCGCGACCAGCCGCGCCGCTGCGTCGGGGTCGGCGTTGTCGGCCACCACCCCGGCGGCGCACCCGTCGCCGCCGATGCCTGCCAGCGCGGCGACCGCCTCGTCCACCGACTCCTGCCGGCGACCCGAGACCACCACCCGGGCGCCGTCGGCGACCAGCGCCTCCGCGGTCGCGCGACCGAGCCCGCGGGTCGCGCCGGTGAGCAGGTAGGCCCGCCCGTCGAGTCCGAGGTCCATCAGCTCGTCTCCATCGTTTCCGTCGTCTCCATCGTCTCGGTCGTCTCGGTCGTCTCCAGCTCCTCCGCGACCCGCGAGACCGGTACGACGTCCGGTGCTCCCTTCCGCGCCGCGTCGGCCGTGTGGTCGTCGGGCTGCCGCTGCGACTCGCGCTCGGCCTCCACCCGCTTCAGGTAGTGCTCCAGCTCCCGGTTGGTCTGCTCGCCGTCCCACTGGAGGTAGCCGCGCACCAGCTCGGCCACGTGCGGGGCGGCCGCGACACCGCGGTCGAAGGTCTCGATCGAGATCCGCATCCGGCGGGTCAGCACGTCGTCGAGGTGCCGCGCGCCCTCGTGGGTAACGGCGTAGACGGCCTCGGCCTGCAGGTAGTCCTCGGCGCCGGGCAGCGGCTCGGCGAGGTCGGGCTCGGCGGCGATGATGTCGAGCACCTCGAGGACCAGCGAGCCGTACCTCTCCAGCAGGTGCTCGACGCGGTTGACCGCGAGCCCGGACTGCTGGGCGAGCGTGCGGCGCTGGTTCCACAGTGCGTGGAAGCCGTCGGCGCCCACGAGCGGGATGTTCTCGGTGACGCACGCGCCGACCTTGCGGCCGAGCACGTGCTCGAGGCCGTGCACGGCCTCGTCGACGGCGTCGGCAGCCATCACGCGGTAGGTCGTGTACTTGCCGCCGGCGACCACCACCAGGCCCGGCACGCTGTGGGCCACCGCGTGCTCGCGGGAGAGCTTGGACGTCGCCTCGGACTCGCCGGCGAGCAGGGGCCGGAGGCCGGCGTACACGCCCTCGACGTCGTCGCGGGTCAGTGGCACCTCGAGCACCCGGTTGACGTGGTCGAGCAAATAGTCGATGTCGCTGGAGCTGGCCGCCGGGTGGTCCTTCGACAGCGACCAGTCGGTGTCGGTGGTGCCGATGATCCAGTGCCGCTTCCACGGGATCACGAACAGCACCGACTTCTCCGTGCGCAGGATCAGGCCGGTCTCGCCCCGGATGCGGTCGCGGGGCACGACGAGGTGGATGCCCTTGCTGGCGCGGACCTTGAACTGGCCGCGCTCGCGGGCCATGCCCTGGGTCTCGTCGGTCCACACGCCGGTCGCGTTGATGACCTGCGAGGCGCGGACGTCGAGCTGCTGGCCCGTCTCGAGGTCGACGACGGTGGCGCCGACGACCCGCTCGCTCTCCTTGAGCAGCCCGACGACGCGGGTGCGGGAGGCGACCGCGGCGCCGTAGGTCGCGGCGGTGCGGGCGAGGAACATCGTGTGCCGGGCGTCGTCGACCTGCGCGTCGTAGTAGCGGATCGCACCGACGAGCGCGTCCTTGCGCAGCGACGGGAACGCCTTGCGCGCCCCGTGGCGGGTGAGGTGGCGGTGCACGGGCATGCCGTCGCCGTAGCCGCTGGCCTTCGACATCGCGTCGTACATCGCGACCCCGGTGCCGGCGTACCAGCGCTCCCAGCCGCGTCCGTTGAGCGGGTAGAGGAAGGGCACCGGTCGCACCAGGTGCGGTGCGAGGCGCTGCATGAGCAGCCCGCGCTCCTTGAGCGCCTCCGCGACCAGCCGGAAGTCCATCATCTCCAGGTAGCGCAGGCCGCCGTGGATCAGCTTCGAGCTGCGGCTGGAGGTGCCGGAGGCGAAGTCGCGGGCCTCGACGAGGCCGACGGTCAGTCCGCGGGTGGCCGCGTCGAGCGCCGCGCCGGCCCCCACGACTCCCCCGCCGATCACCAGCACGTCGAGGTGCTGGGTGGCGAGCCGCTTGAGGGCGGCGCTGCGGGCGCGGGGCGAGAGGGCTGCGGGGTTCACGCGTCGACCTCCACCCAGTCGAGGGTCCGCTGGACGGCCTTCTGCCACTGCGCGTAGCCGGTGGCGCGCCGTTCCTCGTCCCAGTGCGGCTCCCAGCGGGTGTCCTCCTGCCAGTTCTCCCGCAGCTCGTCGGTGGAGGACCAGTAGCCGACGGACAGGCCGGCGGCGTAGGCCGCGCCGAGCGCGGTGGTCTCCGGCACGACCGGTCGGCTGACCGGCACGCCGAGGACGTCGGCCTGGATCTGCATGCAGAGGCTGTTGAGGGTCACTCCCCCGTCGACCTTGAGCACCTCGAGCTGCACCCCGGAGTCGGCGCACATCGCCTCGACGACGTCGCGTGACTGGTAGCAGATCGCCTCGAGGGTCGCCCTGGCGACGTGGGCGTTGGTGTTGTAGCGCGACAGCCCGACGATGGCGCCGCGGGCGTCGGAGCGCCAGTAGGGCGCGAACAGGCCGGAGAAGGCGGGCACGAAGTAGACCCCGCCGTTGTCCTCGACCTGGCGGGCGAGCGCCTCGGACTCGCTCGCCCCGCTGATGATCCCGAGCTGGTCGCGCAGCCACTGCACGGCCGACCCGGTGACGGCGATGGAGCCCTCGAGGGCGTAGACGCAGGGCTGGTCGCCCAGCTGGTAGGCCGGCGTGGTCAGCAGGCCGGCCTTCGAGCGGACGATCTCGGTGCCCGTGTTGAGCAGCATGAAGTTGCCGGTGCCGTAGGTGTTCTTCGCCTCGCCCGGTGCGAAGCAGACCTGGCCGACGGTCGCGGCCTGCTGGTCGCCGAGGATGCCGGTGATCGGGACCTCGCCGCCGAACGGACCGTTGCGCCGGGTCGTGCCGTAGGGCGTGGTCGCGGACGACTCCCGGATCTCGGGCAGCATCGCCCGGGGGATGCCGAAGAAGCCCAGTAGCTCGTCGTCCCACTGCAGGGTCTCGAGGTCCATCAGCATGGTGCGGCTGGCGTTGGTGACGTCGGTGACGTGCACGCCGCCGTCGACGCCGCCGGTGAGGTTCCACAGCACCCACGTGTCGGCCGTCCCGAAGAGTGCGTCGCCGCGCTCCGCCTTCTCCCGCACGCCGGGGACGTTCTCCAGGATCCACTGCAGCTTCCCGCCGGAGAAGTACGTCGCCGGGGGCAACCCGGCGCGGTGCCGGATGACGTCTCCCCGACCGTCACGGTCGAGGGCGGCCGCGATGGAGTCGGTGCGGGTGTCCTGCCAGACGATCGCGTTGTGCAGCGGTCGGCCGGACCTCCGGTCCCACACGATCGTGGTCTCGCGCTGGTTGGTGATGCCGACCGCGGCGAGGTCGGCGGCGTCGAGGCGCGCCTTCCCGAGCGCGGTCTGCACGACGGACGACGTGCGCTCCCAGATCTCGACGGGGTTGTGCTCGACCCACCCGGCCCGGGGCAGCACCTGCTGGTGCTCGAGCTGGTGCCGCGCGACCTCCCTGCCCTGGTGGTCGAACACCATGAACCGGGTGCTGGTGGTGCCCTGGTCGATGGCCCCCACGAACCGTGCCTGCGCCATGCGCCCACCCTACGGGCGCCGGGTGACGTCCCGGGGTCGTCTCGGGGACAATCCTGATGCAGGCCGTCGGTGCCGACTGGCAGGGTTGTGCCATGACGGTCGACGCCCCCACCCCCCAGACCACGCCGCCCGCCAGCCGGTACGCCGCGCGAGCCGTCGATCTGCACAAGGTCTACGGCTCCGGCGACTCCGAGGTCCGCGCGCTCGACGGTGTGTCCATCGACCTCGTGGCCGGCGAGTTCACCGCGATCATGGGCCCGTCCGGGTCCGGCAAGTCCACGCTGATGCACTGCCTGGCCGCGCTCGACACGCCCACCGCCGGCACCGTGCTGATCGGCGACACCGACCTGTCACGCCTCAAGGACAAGGCGCTCACGGCGCTGCGCCGCGACGACGTGGGGTTCGTGTTCCAGGCCTTCAACCTGGTGCCGACCCTGTCCGCGCAGGAGAACATCCTGCTCCCGCTCAGCCTGGCCGGGCGCAAGCCCGACCAGGGGTGGTTCGACACCGTCGTGGACACCGTCGGCCTGCGGGMCCGGCTCGGCCACCGCCCCGCGGAGATGTCCGGCGGCCAGCAGCAGCGGGTGGCGTGCGCCCGCGCGCTGGTGAGCAAGCCCGAGATCGTCTTCGCCGACGAGCCGACCGGCAACCTCGACAGCACCTCCGGCGCCGAGGTGCTCTCGTTCCTGCGCCGCAGCGTCGACGAGTTCGGCCAGACCATCGTCATGGTCACCCACGACGCCGTCGCGGCGTCGTACTGCGACCGGGTGGTGTTCCTCGCCGACGGCCGCATCGTCGACGAGCTGCGCTCCCCCGACCGCGAGCAGATCCTCACCCACATGACCGAGCTGCAGGCGGCCGCGGCCCGCGGGAAGGCCTGACATGCTGCGGCTGACCCTGCGCAACCTGCTGGCGCGCAAGGTGCGCCTGCTGATGAGCGGCCTCGCGGTCGTCATCGGCGTGGCGTTCCTGTCCGGGGTGCTCGTCTTCAGCAACGGCCTGCAGGCCACCTTCGACGGGATCATCTACGGCTCCACGCCCAGCGGCGTGGTCCGCGCCCAGGACACCGACGAGTTCAGCGACGGCGTCGGCGGGCAGTCGGAGCTCGCGATGGGGCCGGAGACCGTCGCCGCGCTGGAGGAGCTGCCCGAGGTCGAGCGGGCCGACGGCGACATCGCCGCGCCAGGCATGAGCCTGCTCGCGAACGACGGCACCCTCGTCGGCGGCAGCGGCGCCCCGACGCTGGCGTTCAACTACCACGACGGCCCCAACATGGAGGGCGAGCAGATCCTCCTGCTCACCAGCGGCGAGTGGCCCACCGGCACGGACGAGATCGTCCTCGACGACGGCGCCGCGGACAAGGGTGACTACGAGATCGGCGACGAGGTGAAGCTGCTCGCACCCTTCGGCGTCCTCGAGCGGACGGCGACCCTCGTCGGGACCGCCGAGCTCAACGGTGGCGGCACGGCGGGCGCGACCCTGTTGGTCTTCTCGACCGAGGGAGCCCAGGACCTCTTCTTCCAGGGCAGGGACGTCTTCAACCGGATCAGCCTCACCCCGGCACCCGGCGTGACCCAGGAGGAGCTGCGCGACGCCGCGAGCGCGGTGCTGCCGGACGGCTTCGAGGCGGTCACCGGCGACGAGGTGGCCGAGGAGTCGCAGGACGCGGTCGGCAGCTTCCTCGACGTGATCACGACCTTCCTCACGGTGTTCGCGATCATCGCCGTCATCGTCGGCGGGTTCATCATCGTCAACACCTTCTCGATCCTGATCGCCCAGCGCACCCGTGAGCTGGCGCTGCTGCGTGCCCTCGGGTCGTCCCGTGGCCAGGTGATGCAGTCGGTGCTCGTCGAGGCGTTCGTGCTCGCCGTGGTGGCCTCGACGATCGCGATCGGGCTCGGCCTGCTCCTCGCCCGCGGCCTCGCCGCGCTGTTCCGCAGCGTCGGCCTCGACATCGCCGGCGACGCACTCGACCTGACCCTGCAGGCCACGCTGATCAGCTACCTGGTCGGCGTCGGGGTGACCATGGCGGCCGCCTGGCTGCCGGCGCGCCGTGCGGGCCGGGTCGCCCCCGTCGCCGCGATGCGGGCGGACTCCGCACCGGAGCGCGCATCGCTGCGCCGTCGTACCGTCATCGGCGGGGCGGTGCTGGCGATCGGCGCGGGCTTCGCGGTGGCCGGCATCGCCGACACCAACGCGCTGCTGATCGGCATCGGCGCGGTCCTGTGGATCCTCACGGTCGCCGCGATCAGCTCGGTGATCGGCAAGCCGGTCCTCGTCGCCTGCCGCGGCCTGTTCGCCGGCCTGTTCGGCACGACCGGGCGCCTCGCCGGCGAGAACGCGCTGCGCGACCCGCGGCGGACCGGTGCGACCGCGTCGGCGCTGATGATCGGGCTCGCCCTGGTGTCGACGATCGGTGTCCTGGCCGCCTCGCTCAACAAGTCGGTCGACGACGTCGTCGACGAGCAGTTCACCGCCGACCTGCTGGTGCAGAGCACGACCTTCCTGCCGTTCTCGACGGTGGTCGGTGACCGGATCGCCGAGGTCGACGGGGTCGGCACGATGAGCCGGCAGCAGCTCACGACGGCGCAGTACGACGACGACACCGTCTACCTCACCGGCACCGACGACGCCTTCACCTCGATCTACGACCTCGACGTCTTCGAGGGCACCACCGAGCTCGACGGCGACCAGGCGTTCGTGAGCAAGCGGTTCGTCGACGAGCACGACGTGGCCGTCGGCGACACCCTCGACCTCGCGTTCCAGGGCGGGAAGCAGCTGCGGCCCGAGGTCGTCGGGATCGTGGAGGACACCGAGGTCGCCTCCCAGGTGAACGTGCCGCTCGAGCAGCTGGCGAAGGCCGGCATCCTGCGGCAGGACAGCGCCATCAGCATCCTGCTGGAGCCGGGCGCCGACACCGCGGAGGTGCGCGACGCCATCGACGAGGCGGCCGAGTCGGCGCCGATCGTCGGGGTCTACGACAAGCAGGAGTTCTCCGACGAGATCCGCGAGCAGGTCAACCAGCTGCTCTACATGATCTACGGCCTGCTCGCGCTGGCGATCGTCATCGCGGTGATCGGCATCGTGAACACCCTCGGCCTCAGCGTCATCGAGCGGACCCGTGAGATCGGCCTGCTGCGGGCCGTCGGCATGAGCCGCGCGAAGCTGCGCCGCATGGTGATGCTCGAGTCGGTCACCATCGCCGTGCTCGGTGCGATCCTCGGCATGGTGCTGGGCCTGGTCATCGGCGTGCTGCTCCAGCGGGCGCTGAAGGACGACCTCACCAGCCTCGGCCTGCCGGTCAGCCAGCTCGTGGTCTTCCTGCTGATCGCCATCGTCGTCGGCGTGCTCGCCGCGGTGGTGCCGGCGGTCCGGGCCGCCCGGCTCAACGTGCTGGACGCGATCGCCACCGAGTGAGACCCGGCCGTCGTGCCCGGTCCCGGCGAGCTGGTGGGGGCCGGGCCGCGGTCGTCAGGCCAGCGCGACCAGGTCGGCGTACTCCGGGTTCCAGAGGTCCTCGACACCGTCGGGGAGGATCAGCACGCGGTCCGGCTCCAGTGCGTGGACCGCGCCCTCGTCGTGGGTGACCAGCACGATCGCGCCCTCGTAGCGGCGGATCGCGTTGAGCACCTCCTCGCGGGAGGCCGGGTCGAGGTTGTTGGTCGGCTCGTCGAGGAGCAACACGTTGGCGGCGGAGACGACCAGCGAGGCCAGGGCCAGCCGGGTCTTCTCCCCGCCGGACAGCACGCCGGCGGGCTTGTGCACGTCGTCGCCGGAGAAGAGGAACGAGCCGAGCACGGAGCGGGCCTCGGTGTCGGTCAGCTGCGGCGCGGAGGACTGCATGTTCTCCAGCACCGTTCGGTGCACGTCGAGGGTCTCGTGCTCCTGCGCGTAGTAGCCGACCTTGAGCCCGTGCCCGGCGACGACCTCACCGGTGTCGGGCTTGTCGACGCCGGCGAGGATGCGCAGCATCGTGGTCTTGCCGGCGCCGTTGAGGCCGAGGATGACCACGCGCGAGCCCTTGTCGATGGCGAGGTCGACGGCGGTGAACACCTCGAGCGCGCCGTAGGACTTCGACAGGTCGTGCGCGGTGAGCGGCGTCTTGCCGCACGGTGCCGGGCTGGGGAACTTGATCGCGGCGACCTTGTCGGCCTGCCGCTCGCCCTCCACGCCCTCGAGCAGCCGCTCGGCACGCCGCAGCATCTGCTGCGCGGCGCTCGCCTTGGTGGCCTTGGCACGCATCTTGTTGGCCTGGTCGGTCAGCGTCTTCGCCTTGTTCTGCGCGTTCATCAGCTCGCGCTTGCGGCGGGCCTCGTCGGTCTCGCGCTGGGTGAGGTAGTTGCGCCACCCCATGTTGTAGACGTCGATGACGGCCCGGTTCGCGTCGAGGTGGTAGACCTTGTTGACGGTCTCCTCGAGCAGGTCGTTGTCGTGGGAGATCACGATGAAGCCGCCCTTGTAGGACTTCATCCAGTCGCGCAGCCAGAGGATCGAGTCGGCGTCGAGGTGGTTCGTCGGCTCGTCGAGGATCAGCACCTCGGCGCTCGAGAACAGGATCCGCGCCAGCTCGACGCGGCGTCGCTGGCCGCCGGAGAGCGTGCCGAGCGGCTGGTCCATCAGCCGGTCCGGGATGCCCAGGCTCTGCGCGATCTGGAGCGCCTCGGTCTCGGCCGCGTAGCCGCCGCCCGCGTCGAGCTCGTCCTGGGCGCGCTGGAACTTGCGGAACGCCTTGTCCCGCTCGTCCGGGTCGTCGGAGGCCATCGCGACCTCGGCGGCCCGCATCCGTCGTACGGCGTCGTCCAGCCCGCGGGCGGACAGGATCCGGTCGCGGACGAGGGTCTCCGGGTCCCCGACGCGCGGGTCCTGCGGGAGGTAGCCGAGCTCCCCGCTGTTGGTGACCGTGCCGCTGGCGGGCAGCACGTCGCCGGCGAGCACCTTGGTGAGGGTGGTCTTGCCGGCACCGTTGCGGCCGACGAGGCCGACCTTGTCGCCGGGGCCGACGCGGAAGCTGACGTTCTCCATGAGGAGCCGCGCACCGACGCGAACCTCGAGCTGGTGCACCGTGATCATGACGGGCGCGATTCTCCCACGCGGGTCTCGGCGCGCCCTAAACCCCGACGCGGTGCCCTAGGCTCCTGTCCGTGGTGCGATTCAATCCGAAGGCCCGCCTCGACCGTTCTCGGGTCCGCGACGCCGGTTCCGGCGGTGGCGGTGGAGGGTTCGGCGGCAGCGGGATGCGCATCCCGATCCCGACCGGCCGCGGCGGCATCGGCGGGGTCGTCCTGCTGGTCGTCCTGTTCGTGGTGGCCCGGTGCGCCGGCATCGACCTCGGGCTCGGCGGCGGCGGTGGCGGCGGCCTCGGGGCGGCCTACTCGCCGTCACGGCTCAGCGACGCCGAGCAGGGCACCGACCGGTACGCCGGCTGCGAGACCGGCGAGGACGCCAACCGGTCCGCCGACTGCGCGCGGGTCGCGATCGAGAACTCCCTGACCGACTTCTGGTCCGGGCAGCGGGTGCGCGGCTGGCAGCCGATCTCGGCGCTCACCACCTTCTCCGGCAGCGTCTCGACGGCGTGCGGCCAGGCCAGCTCGGCCGTCGGTCCGTTCTACTGCCCTGCCGACCAGGGGATCTTCCTCGACACCTCGTTCTTCGACACCGTGCTCGAGCCGGAGCTCGGGGCGCCGGACGAGCCGTTCGTCGAGTTCTACGTGCTCGCCCACGAGTACGGGCACCACATCTCCAACCTCCAGGGCTTCATGAACCAGGTCCGCAGCCAGCAGGGCCCGACCAGCGACGCGACCCGCCTCGAGCTGCAGGCCGACTGCTACGCGGGCTTGTGGGCGCAGCACGCGACGACGACCGAGGACGCCGCCGGCCAGGTCCTCCTGCAGGAGCTGAGCAACGCCGACATCGAGAACGCCCTCAAGGCAGCGGCTGCCGTCGGCGACGACCACATCCAGCGCAAGACGCAGGGCCAGACCAACCCGGAGACGTGGAACCACGGCTCGTCCGCGCAGCGGATGCACTGGTTCCGCGTCGGTTACGAGGGCGGCGACGTCGCGGCCTGCGACACCTTCTCGGCGTCCGAGTCGGAGGTCCTCGGCCGCGGCTGAGCCCTCCCGGACGCGCCGACGCCCGGGGCCGGCTCAGAGCTCGAGCAGGGCCTCCATGTGCCCGAAGGTGCGCTGCAGCGCGCGCAGGTGCGGGGCGACGGCGGGGTGGCGGTACTTCGCGGCCAGCGCCCCCTCGCCCGTGGCGACCCGCGCCAGCGCCCACTCGGCGCGACTGAGCGCGGTGTAGACCGCGGTGACCTGGGCGCCGAGGACGACGGCGTCGCGATCCGCGACGCCGCCCGGCAGGCCGAGCAGGTAGGCGTCGAGCAGCGGCTCGAACTCCTCGCGCGACGACAGCGACAGGTAGCCCAGGTCGCCACCCACCGGGCCGTGGCCCAGGGTGCCCCAGTCGATGGCCAGCGCGTCGTCACCCTCGCGGCCCGGGAGGTTGAGCGCCGTCGGGTCGCCGTGCTGCGGCACCTGCGGGAGGCCGTCGAGCAGGGTGAGCATCACCTCGCGCCTGGTCCACAGGTGGTCGGCGACGTCGGCGACGGTCGTGCGGGCCAGCGTCGGCCAGCCGCCGTTGCGCGCCACGCGGTCCAGGCGGTCGCGCAGCAGGTCGGTGGCCAGGAACGTCGGGTGGCCGATCTGGGCTCCGGCGAACCGGCCGACGGACAGCGCCAGGAAGAGCCCGCTGGAGGCCGCGTCCTCCACCCAGTCGCGGGTGATGGTGACGCCCTCCTCGTCCTCCTCGACCGACGCCGGCGCCGACCGCAGGCCGGGCGTGCTGACGGTCAGGCCGGTCTCGAGCACGTCGGCCTCGCGGCGCCACCAGGCGACGTGGCTGCGGTCGGAGAGGATCGCCGGGTCGCCGGCCTGCGGTGCGCCGAGGCGCTTGACCACGACCGGCCGGCCACCGAGCGCGGTGCGCCACACACCGACGGTGGACGTCCCGGAACCTCCCGGGAGCGCCACCCAGTCGGGCTCGGGCTGCCACATGCTGCCGAAACTAGTGGATCGGGGCCCCTCGGGCGGGGATGTCCGGACGCCCGGGGAGGATGGGCACGTGCAGATCCAGGCCGACGACCCGCGCCGTCCCGACGTCCTCGCCCTGCTCGAGGAGCACCTCGCGGACATGTACGCCACCTCCCCCGCGGAGAGCGTGCACGCCCTCGACCCGGACGCCCTGGCCGCACCGGGCATCACCTTCTGGACCGCCCGCGACGACGGGGTGCTGCTCGGCTGCGCGGCGCTCAAGGTCGTCTCCGCCGGCCACGCCGAGCTCAAGTCGATGCGCACGGCGAGCACCGCCCGCCGTCGCGGCGTCGCCGCCCGCCTGCTCGACCACGTCCTGACCGAGGCCCGCGCGCAGGGCCACCGCCGGGTCAGCCTCGAGACGGGCACCGAGGACTACTTCGCAGCCGCGCGCACGCTCTACGCGACCCGCGGCTTCACCGAGTGCGGCCCGTTCGACGGCTACGTCCTCGACCCGCACAGCGTCTTCATGACGAAGGAGCTCTAGGGCGGTCCGGGCGCGTTCTCGACGTCGACCACGAGCGCCCCGGCGTCCGCCACCACCTTCTCTAGCACCGCGCGGCGCGGGTCGGGCACGGGGAACCACGGACCGACCACCCGCACCGGTGCGAGCCGCGGGTCGGCGAGCACCTCGGTCACGGCCGTGCGGTCACCGCCAGCCACGACGACGTCGACGCCGGCCAGGACGCGGGCCGCGTGGTCGGCCGCGGCCTCGAAGGCCTCCCGGGCCTGGTTGGCCCGGCGGCGGGCGAAGCGCTGCTGGGACTGTCCGCCGGCCTTGGTGCGGCCCTGGACATGGCGCTGGCCCGTCTTCGACGCCACCACGCTCCCCCGCTCGATGCGGGCCACCGCAAAGCCGCCCTTGCGCACCAGCAGGACCCCCCAGCCGGCGGGCGCCACGGCGGCAGCGGCGAGCGCGGCCGGATCGGGCGGTCCGTCGTACGGGCGGGAGAAGGGGAGGCGGACCACGAAGCGGGACCCGTCGGGCGCCGCGCCCCGGAGGGCGCCCTCGCCGACGACGAGGTCAGCCGTGCCGTGGGACGCCTCGAAGTTGGCGAGCCACCGCGGCCAGCGCGCGACGGGGACGAGGACCTCGGGCACGGGGCGACGCTACCGGGCGGACGCCGACCCGTCCCGACGAGAACGTGTTCTACCCTCCTGCCATGGCCAGGATGCACCCGTGCGAGCCCGTCGGGATCGACTTCGTCGAGACCGCGCCCCACCGCTACGCGAACAGCGTGGACCTCGCCGTCACCCCGGAGCAGCTCTTCGAGGTGCTCGCCGACGCCGACGCGTGGCCGCGCTGGGCGAGCGTGATCACGGGGGTGGAGTGGACGACGCCCGAGCCGCGCGGCGCCGGCACCCGCCGGACGGTGACGATGCGGGGCGGGCTGGTCGGCGACGAGGAGTTCCTCACCTGGGAGCCCCCGACGATGATGTCCTTCCGGTTCAACGAGTCCTCGACGCGGACGGTGCGCGCGTTCGCCGAGCGGTACGACGTCGTCCCCACTGCCGGGGGCTGCCGGCTGACCTGGACGCTCGCGCTCGACGTGGGCGGTCCGTCGCGGCTCGGCATGCCGCTGGGGCGACCCTTCCTGAACGCGGTCTTCAGCGGCTTCCTGCGCAACCTGCGGCGCTACACCGACGAGCGGTTCGCGACCGTCCCCTGATCCGCTCGATCGGGTCACGCGGTGGACGTTTCGGACCTACGATCGAGGCATGCTCCCCCGACGTCTGGGCGTCGTTCTGCTCCTGGTCGCCCTCTTCGCGCTGCCCGTGCCGGTCGCCGGCCACGCGGCCGCGCCGGCGCGGCTGKCCTACACCYGGTCGGCCACGCCCTCACCGGTCGTGCTCAAGCTGGCGGAGCGCAACGTGCGCCTGCAGCCGACCAGCTACTGCTGGCAGGGGCCGGCCGAGCAGGTCGATGGCGGGGAGATCAGCACGTCGGTGTGCGCACAGGGCCGCCAGCCCTCCGCCCGCGACCTGGTCACGGTGACCCGCCACGGCGCGATCCGGTTCTGGTTCGGCCGGCCCGGATGGCGGTGGAGCGCCCGGCTGACCAGCCTCGCGCACCCGCGCCGTGCTGCGTGCACGGTGCGGCGCACCCCCACCGCCGTTGCGCCGCGGCAGTTCGACATCAAGGCTCCGCGCTTCCGCGGGAAGTACCGCGTCGTCCTCGTCGGGCACGGCCCGGAGGGCGAGATGACCGTGAGTTTTGCCTGGAAGTACGGCAAGCGCCCGGGCCGCTGTTTCTAGCAGCCCGGGCGCCGGTGTGCGTTCGGTCGGTCGGACCCTCGGGTCAGACGTTGAACCCGAGGGCGCGCAGCTGCTCGCGGCCGTCGGGGGTGATCTTGTCGGGACCCCACGGCGGCATCCAGACCCAGTTGATCGCGACGTCGTTGACGAGGCCCTCGAGCGCCGAGTTGGTCTGGTCGGTGATGACGTCGGTCAGCGGGCACGCCGCGGAGGTCAGCGTCATGTCGAGCACGACGTTGGTGCCCTCGTCGACGTGGATGCCGTAGACCAGGCCCAGGTCGACGACGTTGATGCCGAGCTCGGGGTCGACGACGTCCTTCATCGCCTCCTCGATGTCGGCGAGCGCGACGCTCGACGACGCGTTGCTCGAAGCGCCCACGAGGGTGTCGGTGGCCTCGGGGACCTCGGGAAGATCGCTGTTGTCGCTCATGCCTTGTCTCCTTCGCCGGTGGCGGCACCGGTGACCCGGGCCGTCGCGTCCTTCCACGCCATCCAGGACAGCAGGGCGCACTTCACGCGTGCCGGGAACCTGGCGACGCCCGCGAACGCGATGCCGTCCTCGAGCACCTCCTCGTCCGGCTCGATCGCGCCCTTGCCCTGCATGAGGGTGAGGAACTCCTGGTGGATCGCCATCGCCTCGTCGACGCCCTTGCCGACCACGAGGTCGTGCAGCACGGACGCGGAGGCCTGCGAGATCGAGCAGCCGACCGCGTCGTACGACACGTCGTCGACGACTCCGTCGGCCAGGTGGACGCGCAGGGTCACCTCGTCGCCGCAGGTGGGGTTGACGTGGTGGACCTCCGCGGTGCCGGCTGCGTCGGCGTCACCGCGCAGCCCCTTGCCGTGGGGGTTCTTGTAGTGGTCGAGGATGATCTCCTGGTAGAGGGCATCCAGGTCCTGGCCGTTCGCGGTGCTCATCCTCAGTCCAACTTGAAGTAGGAGCGGGTGTATTCCAGCGCCTCGACGAGGGCGTCGATCTCGCGCGGCTCGGTGTAGAGGTACGACGACATCCGCGTCGAGCTCTGCACGCCGAAGCGCGCGTGCGCCGGCTTCGCGCAGTGGTGCCCGGCACGCACGGCGACGCCGCGGCTGTCGAGCACCTGCGCGATGTCGTGCGGGTGCACACCCTCGACCTCGAACGAGATCGCTCCCCCGCGCCGGGTGGCGTCCAGCGGGCCGAGGACCGTGAGGCCCTTGACCGACTGCAGGCCCTCGAGCGCGTAGGCGGTGATCGCCTGCTCGTGGCGGTGGATCGCCTCCATCCCGACGTGGCCGAGGTAGTCGACGGCCGCGCCGAGGCCGACGGCCTCGACGATCGGCGGCGTGCCGGCCTCGAACTTGTGCGGGATGCCGGCGTAGGTCGAGCCGTCCATCCGGACGGTCTCGATCATCTCGCCACCACCGAGGAAGGGCGGGAGCACGTCGAGCACGGCCCGCGAGCCCCAGAGCACGCCGATGCCGGTCGGGCCGACGACCTTGTGGCCGGTGAAGGCCAGCAGGTCGGGACGCTCCTCGGCCGGCATGGCCGCCAGGTCGATCGGCAGCTGCGGCGCCGCCTGCGAGGCGTCGACGACGACGAGTGCGCCGACGGCGTGCGCCTTGCGGGTGATCTCCGCGATCGGGTTGATCGTGCCGAGCATGTTCGACACCCAGGTCAGCGACACGACCTTCGTGCGCTCGGTGATGAGCTCGTCGATCGCCGACAGGTCGAGCTGGCCGTCGTCGGTGAGGCCGAACCACCGCAGCGTCGCGCCGGTGCGCTGCGTGAGCAGCTGCCACGGCACGATGTTGGAGTGGTGCTCCATCTCCGTGATGACCACCTCGTCACCGGGGCCCACCTGCCGGTCCCCCGGCCAGGCCAGGGTGTTCGCGACCAGGTTGAGCGCCTCGGAGGCGTTCTTCGTGAAGATCACCTCGTCCCGCTCCGGGGCGCCGATGAAGGCCGCGACCTTGTCGCGCGCCGCCTCGAACGCCTCGGTGGACTCGGCGCCGAGCTGGTGCATCGCCCGCGCGATGTTCGCGTTGTGCCGCTCGAGGTGGTCGACCATCGTGTCGATCACCACCTGCGGCTTCTGCGAGGTGTTCGCGCTGTCGAGGTAGACCAGCGGCAACCCGCCCGCGAGCGTGCGCTCGAGGATCGGGAAGTCCTTGCGGATGACCGCCAGCTCGGGGAGCAGACCCTCCAGGGTCATGATCAGACCGCCGCCTCGAGGAAGCGCTCGTAACCGTTGGCCTCCAGCTCCTCGGCCAGCTCGGGACCGCCGGACTCGGCGACCTTGCCGGCGACGAACACGTGCACGTGGTCGGGCTTGATGTAGCGCAGGATCCGCGTGTAGTGCGTGATCAGCAGGACGCCCTTGCCGTCGCGCTCGCGGAAGCGGTTGACGCCCTCGGAGACGACCTTGAGCGCGTCGATGTCGAGGCCGGAGTCGGTCTCGTCGAGGATCGCGACCTTCGGGTCGAGCAGGTCGAGCTGGGCGATCTCGTGGCGCTTCTTCTCACCACCGGAGAAGCCCTCGTTGACCGAGCGCTGCGAGAAGGAGGCGTCGAGGTTCATCCGCTCCATCGCGCCGTTGACCTCCTTGACCCACGTGCGCAGCTTGGGGGCCTCGCCGTCGATCGCGGTCTTGGCGGTGCGCAGGAAGTTGGCCACCGAGACGCCGGGGACCTCGACGGGGTACTGCATCGCGAGGAACAGGCCGGCGCGGGCGCGCTCGTCGACGGACATCTCGAGGACGTCCTCGCCGTCGAGGGTGACGGTGCCGCCGGTGATCTCGTAGCGCGGGTGGCCCGCGATCGAGTACGCCAGCGTCGACTTGCCGGAGCCGTTGGGGCCCATGATCGCGTGCGTCTCGCCGTCCTTGATGGTCAGCGTGACGCCCTTGAGGATCTCCTTGGGTCCGTCCTCGGTCTGGACCTGGACCTGCAGGTCCTTGATCTCGAGCGTGCTCATGAAGGGGTGACTCCGTTCAGGGTGGTCTCCACGTCGACGTAGACGTCGCCGTCGCGGACTTCGACAGGGAAGGTGGCCACCGGCTCGGTGGCCGGCAGGCAGGTGGGCTTGCCGGTGCGCAGGTCGAAGGTCGACCCGTGCAGCCAGCACTCGATGGTGCAGTCGGCGACCTCGCCCTCGCTCAGCGGGACGGCCGCGTGCGAGCAGAGGTCCTGCAGCGCGTAGACGTCGTCGCCGTCGCGGGCGATCGCCACGTCGTACCGGTCGATCGTGACCCCGAGGGCCTCGTCGGCAGGTACGTCGGCGAGCGCGCAGGCGCGTTCGAAGGTCATGCGAGCTCCAGGTCCGCCAGGACGTGGCGCTGGAGCTCCTCCTCGACCTGCGCCGACAGCTTCTCGGCGAGCTCGGGGACGGTGACCTTGCGGATCAGGTCGTCGAAGAAGCCGCGCACGACCAGCTTGCGGGCCTCGGCCTCGCTGATGCCGCGCGAGCGGAGGTAGAAGAGCTGGTTGTCGTCGAAGCGGCCGACCGCCGACGCGTGGCCGGCGCCCTCGATCTCGCCCGTCTCGATCTCCAGGTTCGGCACCGAGTCGGCCTGGCAGCCGTCGGTGAGCACGAGGTTGCGGTTCTCCTCGTAGGTCTCGATGCCTTCCGCGACCTTGCGGATCAGCACGTTGCCGATCCACACGGTGTGCGCCTTCTCGCCCTGCAGCGCGCCCTTGTAGACGACGTTGGAGGTCGTCTTCGGGGCGTTGTGGTCGACGAACAGCCGGTGCTCGAAGTGCTGGCCGGCGTCGGCGAAGTAGAGCCCGAAGAGCTCGGCCGTGCCGCCGGGGCCGGCGTAGTCGACGTTGGTGCTGGTGCGCACCAGGTCGCCACCGAGGGTGAACTCGAACTGGCGCAGCGTCGCGTCGCGGCCCACGCGGGCGTTGATCTGCTCGGCGTGCACGGCGTCGTCGGCCCAGTCGTTGACGTGGACCAGGTCGAGCTGGGCACCGTCGCCGAGCAGGACCGTGGTGAAGCCGTTGTAGGTCGTGCTGCCGGAGTGCTCGACGAGCACGACGGCGCGCGCGTGGCGGCCGACACGGATCACGACGCGGCCCGCCACGGCCTCCTCGGTCCCGGTCCCGTGCAGCTGCACGCGCACGGGCTCGGTGACGTCGGCCTCGGCGGCGACGTCGAGCAGCACCGCGCTGCCGGCGTTCCTCGCCGCGAGGGCACCGAGCCGGTCGAAGGGCGCCGTGCCGCCGAGGGCGGACGCCTCCTCGAGCGAGAGCTCGCTCAGCGTGACACCGTCGGGCAGCTCGAGCTTGCGCTCGAGCGAACCGGCGGCGGGGGTGTCCTCCAGCAGGCCACGGAGACGCCTGAGCGGGGTGAACCGCCAGATCTCCTCACGACCGGTCGGCGTCGGGTGCGCCTCGAGGTCGTAGGTCGGCTCCGGGTGGAGGTGGGACTCGACGTGCTCCTGCTCCAGGGCGTCGCTGACAACAGCGGCGGTCACCCAACCGCTCCTTCCATCTGCAGTTCGATCAGGCGGTTCAGCTCGAGGGCGTACTCCATGGGGAGCTCCTTCGCGATCGGCTCGACGAAGCCGCGCACGATCATCGCCATCGCCTCGTCCTCCTCCATGCCGCGCGACATGAGGTAGAACAGCTGGTCGTCGGACACCTTCGAGACGGACGCCTCGTGGCCCATCGACACGTCGTCCTCGCGGATGTCGACGTACGGGTAGGTGTCGGACCGGCTGATCTGGTCGACCAGCAGCGCGTCGCACAGCACGTTGGACTTCGAGCCGTGGGCGCCCTCGTTGACCTGGATCAGGCCGCGGTACGACGTCCGGCCGCCGCCGCGGGCGACCGACTTCGACAGGATCGAGCTCGACGTGTTCGGCGCGGCGTGGACCATCTTGGCGCCGGCGTCCTGGTGCTGGCCCTCGCCCGCGAACGCGATCGAGAGGGTCTCGCCCTTGGCGTGCTCGCCCATCAGGTAGACGGCGGGGTACTTCATCGTGACCTTGGAGCCGATGTTGCCGTCGACCCACTCCATCGTCGCGCCGGCCTCGCAGACCGCGCGCTTGGTGACGAGGTTGTAGACGTTGTTCGACCAGTTCTGGATGGTCGTGTAGCGGCAGCGGCCGCCCTTCTTCACGATGATCTCGACGACCGCGGAGTGCAGCGAGTCGGAGCTGTAGATCGGCGCGGTGCAACCCTCGACGTAGTGCACGTAGGCGTCCTCGTCGACGATGATCAGGGTCCGCTCGAACTGGCCCATGTTCTCGGTGTTGATCCGGAAGTAGGCCTGGAGCGGGATGTCGACGTGGACACCCTTGGGCACGTAGATGAACGAGCCGCCCGACCACACCGCGGTGTTCAGCGCGGAGAACTTGTTGTCGCCGACGGGGATGACGGTGCCGAAGTACTCCTTGAAGAGGTCCTCGTGCTCCTTCAGCGCGGTGTCGGTGTCGAGGAAGATCACGCCCTGCTCCTCCAGGTCCTCGCGGATCTGGTGGTAGACGACCTCGGACTCGTACTGCGCGGCGACACCGGCGACCAGGCGCTGCTTCTCCGCCTCCGGGATGCCGAGCTTGTCGTAGGTGTTCTTGATGTCCTCGGGCAGGTCCTCCCAGCTCTGGGCCTGCTTCTCGGTGGACCGCACGAAGTACTTGATGTTGTCGAAGTCGATGTCCGACAGGTCCGAGCCCCACGTGGGCATGGGCTTGCGGTCGAAGAGCTTCAGGCCCTTCAGGCGCAGGTCCAGCATCCAGCCCGGCTCGCTCTTCTTGTCCGAGATGTCGCGGACGACGTCCTCGTTGAGGCCGCGCTTCGCGTTGGCGCCGACGTCGTTCTTGTCGGCCCAGCCGAACTCGTACCGACCGATGCCCTTGAGCTCGGGGTTCAGTTCTTCGATCGAGGTCATGTGGTGACCTGCTCCTTCTTGTTGAGGCCTGCGTCGGGGATGCACGTCGTGCACACCCCGTCACCGTGGGCGATGGTGGCCAGTCGCTGGACATGGGTGCCGAGCACGCGGCTGATCGCCTCGGTCTCGGCCTCGCACAGCTGGGGGAACTCGTGGGCGACGTGGGAGACCGGGCAGTGCTGCTGGCACAGCTGCTCCCCCACGACCGGCAGCTCGCGGACCGTGGCGGCGTACCCCTCGTCGGAGAACACCAGGGCCAGGACCTCAGCCGGCGAGGCCTCGGGGTGCGCGGCGCGCACCTCGGGGAACTTCCTCTCGATGAAGGCGGCCCGTCGCTCGGCGAACGCCTTCACCGCCTCCGACCCGCCGGTCTCGGCCAGGAAGCGAAGAGCCTCCGTCGCGAGGTCGTCGTACTTCTGGTCGAAGGCGTCGCGACCGTGCTCGGTGAGCGCGAACACCTTGGCCGGCCGACCACGTCCGCGCGAACCCACCGGCCGGGGGTCGCGGGCGACGACGGAGCCCTCCGCGACCAGCTGGTCGAGGTGGCGCCGCACGGCCGCCGGGGTCAGCTCGAGGCGCTCGGCGAGGGCCGCCGCGGTGGACGGTCCGTTCTCGAGGATCGACCGGGCGACGCGCTGACGCGTCGGCAGGTCGGTCTCGGTCGCCATTTCCACAACACAAGTGTGCCGATATTGCCGGAGCCCGTTCAAGCAAGGTCACCCTTACCCGAAGCGTCCCGGTGACGCGGCTCACGCTCCGGCCCCCGGGCGGGACGTCGTTCGCGGCTCAGGGCCGCCGCGAGGGACGGGTCGCGCGCAGCCAGGCCAGCCCGGCGAAGGGCAGCACGAGGGGCAGGAAGCCGTAGCCCTGCCCGAAGTGCGACCAGACCGTCTTGTCGTGGAACAACCCGTCGTCGAGGTAGCTCCACGTGCCGACCGCGAGCACGCCGACCAGCTCGACGGAGACCGCGGCGGCGGCGACCCGCCACCCGGTGCGCCCGCCGACGAGCAGGCAGGTCGTGGCGACGAGGTAGATCACCGCGGCGAGCAGCGACAGCCAGTACGGCACCTTGCCCGCGTCGTCGCCGAGCTGGACCGCTGAGCGACCGGTCGCGGCGACCGCGAAGATGCCGTAGACGAAGACCAGGGCCCGGCCCCAGCCCTCCGCGAGCGGGCGGTCCGGGGCGGAGGAGGTCGTCGGCTCAGCCACGGGCGGTCCAGATGTCCCAGAGCCGGGTCTCGAGCCCGGCGACGGTCGCGACGGCGAGCAGCAGGATCGTCGTACCGACCCGGGAGCGCTCGGCGAGCGAGAAGAAGGCGCCGACGACGGGGACCACAGCGACCGTGACCAGGTAGCTCACGAAGACGGTGCCCTCGACGTCGCGGTCGGTCCGGCCGAGCGCCACGCACCCCGCGACGAGCTGCGCGAGCACCGCCAGCTGGAGCACGCCGGCGCCGATGTAGTGCGCGTCCTGCGCCGCCCGGTCACGGACGAGGTCCACCACGAGCAGCAGGGCGACCACGCCGCTGATGGCGAGGATCACGCCGAAGGACCATCCAGTCACGGCCGCCAGCGTAGAGCCGCAGGTCGGGTCCTACACTCGCCGGGTGCCTGTTGGTGGTCCTGCCGTGCTCGTCGACGGGCTCGTGATGCGGTACGGCGACCGCACCGCCGTCGACGGCCTCTCCTTCGAGGTGGAGGCGCACACCATCACCGCGGTCCTCGGCCCCAACGGCGCCGGGAAGACCACGACCCTCGAGACCTGCGAGGGCTATCGCCGCCCACAGGCCGGCACCGTCCGCGTGCTCGGACTCGACCCGGTCCGCCAGCGACAGGACCTGCTGCCCCGCATCGGGGTCATGCTGCAGGCCGGCGGGGCGTGGAGCGGCGCCCGCGCCGACGAGATGCTGCGCCACTTCGCCCGGCTGCACGCCAACCCGCTCCCGACCGACGTCCTCGTCGAGCGGCTCGCGCTGCACGAGTGCGGCCGCACGCCGTATTTGTTTCTGCGGCTCTCCGGTGGCCAGCAGCAGCGCCTCGGCCTCGCCCTGGCCCTCATCGGGCGTCCCGAGCTGGTCTTCGTCGACGAGCCCACGGCCGGGCTGGACCCGCAGATCCGCCGCGGCGTGTGGGAGCTGCTCGAGGAGCTGCGCGCGGACGGGGTCACGGTCGTGCTCACGACCCACTACCTGGAGGAGGCCGAGCGGCTCGCGGACAAGGTCCACATCCTCGACCAGGGCCGGCTGGTGGCCAGCGGATCGCCGCTCGAGCTCACCCGCGGCGGCACCGTCGCGACGATCCGGCTCGTGGTGACCCAGCCGTTCCCGGCCGGCGCTCCCGAGGCGCTCGCCCGAGCGCTCGGCGACAGCACCGAGCTCACCGTCCTCGACCCGCTCAGCCTCCAGGTCTCCGGGCCGGCGGACGGCACGACGCTGGCCACCGTCGCCGCGTGGTGCGCCGACCACGACGTGCTCCCCGAGTCGCTCTCGCTGGGCCAGCGCAATCTCGAGGACGTCTTCCTCGAGCTCACCGGGCGGGAGGACCTGCGATGAGCCCCGACATCGGAGCCCCCGCGGGCTCGGGCACCTTCGCCCCTGCGCCCGGCGCCGCCCCCGTGGCCCGGCAGCTGCTGACCCAGGCCGGGATGGAGGCGCGGCTGATGCTGCGCAACGGTGAGCAGCTGCTGCTCGCCGTCGTCATCCCGGTCATCGTCCTCGTCGGCGCCGTCCGCAGCGCGGACCGCCTCGACCTGGGCATCGACGGCCGCCCGGTCGACGTCCTCACCCCCGGCGTGCTCGCCCTCGCGGTGATGTCGACGGCCTTCACCTCGCTGGCGATCGCCACCGGGTTCGAGCGCAGGTACGGCGTCCTCAAGCGCCTCGGCACCGCTCCCCTCTCGCGCACCACCCTGCTCGGCGGCAAGGTCGCGGCACTCCTGGCCGTCGAAGTCGTGCAGTTCGTCGTGATCGGCGGCGTCGGCCTCGCTCTCGGCTGGGACGGCCCGGACGGTTTCGTCGGCGTGCTCGCCGTGGTGCTCGCGGCCCTGTGCGGGACCGCCGCGTTCGCCTCCCTCGGCATGCTGATCGCCGGCACCCTGCGGGCCGAGGCGACGCTGGCCGCCGCCAACCTCGTCTACCTGCTCCTGCTCGCCGGCGGTGCCGTGATCCTGCCCGTCAGCACGTACGGTGGCCTCGGGGAGGTCGTGCAGTGGCTCCCCTCGGGCGCGCTCGGCGAGGCCATGCGGAGCGCCAGCGACGGCGTCGTGGCCGTCCGCGACCTGCTCGTGCTGGTCGCGTGGGCCGCCGTCGGCTCCGTCCTGACCGCCCGCACCTTCCAGTGGGAGTGACCGTGACCACCTCGACCGAGAGCCGCCTGTCGGGCATCCAGCGCGCCCTGGGCGACCGCCTGGTGCCCCTCGCCTGGGCGAACCTCGTCGCCAACATCGGCATCGTCGTCACCGGCGGTGCCGTCCGCCTCACCGGCTCCGGCCTCGGCTGCCCGACCTGGCCCAAGTGCACCGACGAGTCCTACCTGCCCCACGGTGAGCTCGGCCTGCACGGCGCCATCGAGTTCGGCAACCGGCTGCTGACCTACGTCCTGGTCGCCATCGCCGTCGCCTGCTGGTTCGCAGCCCGCGCCCGCGCAGCCGAGCACCCCCTCGCCGTACGGCTGTCCACGATCATCGCGCTCGGCATCCCCGCCCAGGCGGTGCTGGGCGGCATCACCGTCCTCACCGACCTCAACCCGTGGATCGTCGCCGGGCACCTCCTGGTGTCGATGGCGATCGTCGGCGGCTGCGTCCTGCTGATCGACCACGTCAACGGCCCCACCCGCGCCTCCTCGCCGCTCCCGGTACGCCGCCTGTCCGCCGCCCTGTTCACCGTCGGCTGGGCGGTCCTCTACCTCGGCACCGTCGTCACCGGCTCCGGGCCCCACTCCGGCGACCTCGACTCCCGGCGCACCGGCCTGGACCCGCAGGTCATGTCCCACGTCCACGCCTGGGTGGTCTACCTGCTGGTCGCCCTGACTCTGGTCGTGCTCTGGCAGTCGCGCCGCCTCGGCCTGCTCACCCTCTTCCGCGCCGCCCGCCTCCTGCTCGTCATCGAGCTGCTCCAGGGCGCCATCGGCTTCTGGCAGTACTTCACCGACCTCCCCGAGCTCCTCGTCGGCATCCACATGCTCGGCGCCGGCGCGACGTCGGCGGGGATCACCTGGGTGCTGCTCGCCACCCGCGCCCGCCGCTGAGGGGGCTCGTCGCACCTCCGGGAGCTGCGGTTTGGTCCCAAACCGCAACAATTCGGGGTCGGGCCCTGTAGTTCCTGCCCAATCGTGGGGGTCGGTCTGCTGGGCAGGGTTGGTTTCCGGGCCGGGTGGTGGCGGTGCCTCCCGCCGGC
>NZ_VLJQ01000094.1:0-30616 GCF_007829375.1 Nocardioides sp. J9
GGCGGCCTCGCACCTCAACCACCGGGAGTCCGGCGAGGCGAACCCAAGGCTTGCCGCCAGAACAACGCAACCACCCATCGGAGCCAACTGCGCGCGCGGCAGCGCGGCGCCCGCGCCGAAGGCGCGTCGAGGGCAAGTGCAGGCCGAGCGCAGCGAGCGCCTGCGCGCCGCCCTCGACAGGCGACGCGCTCGCGCCAGACAACACGGCGGGGGGCCGGTCGGCTACGGTGCGCGGCCGCCGACACCAGCCACGACAGCGACCAGCTGCCGCTGGTTGAGGCGCGAGGCGCCAGCCCTACGACGCCTCCGGCTCGACGTACACCGTCCCGCCGAGCTCGAGGAACTCCGCGGACTTCTGGGCCATGCCGTCGTCGGCGAAGCGCTTGCGGACGTCCTGGCTGATCCGCATGGAGCAGAACTTCGGGCCGCACATGGAGCAGAAGTGGGCGGTCTTGGCGTTCTCGGCGGGGAGGGTCTCGTCGTGGAAGGCCTCGGCGGTGACGGGGTCGAGGGAGAGGGCGAACTGGTCGCGCCAGCGGAACTCGAAGCGCGCCTTCGACAGGGCGTCGTCCCAGTCGCGGGCGCCGGGGTGGCCCTTGGCGACGTCGGCGGCGTGGGCGGCGAGCTTGTAGGTGATGACGCCGGTCTTCACGTCGTCGCGGTCGGGCAGGCCGAGGTGCTCCTTGGGGGTGACGTAGCAGAGCATCGCGGTGCCGTGCATGGCAATGGTGGCGGCGCCGATGGCGGAGGTGATGTGGTCGTAGCCGGGCGCGACGTCGGTGGCGAGCGGGCCGAGCGTGTAGAAGGGCGCGCCGTGGCACCAGTCCTGCTGGAGGCGGACGTTCTCCTCGACGAGGTCGAGCGGGACGTGGCCGGGTCCCTCGACCATCACCTGCACGTCGTGCTCCCAGGCGCGGGCGGTGAGCTCGGCGAGGGTGCGCAGCTCGGATAGCTGGGCCTCGTCGTTGGCGTCGGCGGTGCAGCCGGGGCGGAGGCCGTCGCCGAGGGAGAAGCTGACGTCGTACTGGCGGAAGATCTCGCAGAGCTCGTCGAAGTGCGTGTAGAGGAAGTTCTCCTGGTGGTGCGCCAGGCACCAGCCCGCCATGATCGAGCCGCCGCGGCTGACGATGCCGGTGATCCGGTTGGCGGTGAGCGGGACGTAGCGCAGCAGCACGCCGGCGTGGATCGTCATGTAGTCGACGCCCTGCTCGCACTGCTCGATGACGGTGTCGCGGAAGACCTCCCAGCTGAGCTTGTCCGCCTCGCCGTTGACCTTCTCGAGCGCCTGGTAGATCGGCACGGTGCCGATCGGGACGGGGCTGTTGCGGATGATCCACTCGCGCGTGGTGTGGATGTCGTCGCCGGTCGACAGGTCCATCACGGTGTCGGCGCCCCACGTGATGGCGTGGGTGAGCTTGTCGACCTCCTCGGCGATCGAGGAGGTGACGGCGGAGTTGCCGATGTTGGCGTTGATCTTCACCAGGAACCGGCGGCCGATGATCATCGGCTCGGTCTCGGGGTGGTTGACGTTGGCGGGGATGATCGCGCGGCCCGCGGCGACCTCGCTGCGCACGAGCTCGACGTCGCACTGCTCGCGCTCGGCGACGTAGCGCATCTCCTCGGTGACGACGCCGGAGCGGGCGTAGGCCATCTGGGTGACGGTGCGGCCGCCGGACGCGCGGCGGGGTGCGCGTCGTACGCCGCGCCACTCGCCCTGGGCGGCGCCTCGGCGGAGGGCGGAGCGGCCGTTGTCGACGAGCTGGACCTCGCGGCCGTCGTACTCCTCGGTGTCGCCGCGGCCGTCGATCCAGGCGGCGCGCAGTGCGGGCAGCCCGACCTCGGGGTCGGAGCCGGGGCCCTCGGTGCAGTAGCGGTCGAAGGTCTCGCCGTTGGTCAGCGCGACGCGGGTGAACGGCACCTTCAGGTCACCGACCTCGATGCGGGTGTGGGCGGGGTGGACGGTCATGCGGGAGCTCCTCGGTGGGTGGGGGTGGTGGAGGGGTGGACGTGGGCGACCGGGCCCCGGCCGCGTCCGAGGCGCCAGTGCTGGCTGACGAGCAGCTGGCGGGCGACGAAGGCGTCGGCCCGGGCGGCGGCGGTGGGGAGGTCGTCCCCGAGGGCGAGGTACGACGCCAGGGCGGCGCTGTGCGTGCAGCCGGTGCCGTGGTCGTTGGTCGTCGGGATGTCGCCGCCGCGGGTGACGAGCACGGTCGGCAGGTCGGGCCGGCCGAGGGCGTCGTGCTCCTCGGCGTTCGGGGTGCTGACGGTGGCGACGGGCAGCAGGTGCTCGCGGTAGGCGCGCACCACCTCCTCGGAGGCGAGCACCGCGCCGGAGGTGGCGACGACGACGGGGTCGACGACGAGGAGCCGGTCGGCGCAGCGCTCGGCGACCAGGCGCACCACCTCGGGGGTGGCGAGCATCCCGGTCTTCACCGCGGCCGGGTCGAGGTCCTCGAGCACGGCGTCGAGCTGCGCGGCGACGACGTCGAGCGGGACGGGGTGCACGGCGCGGACGCCGGTCGTGTCCTGCGCGGTCACGGCCGTGACCACGCACGCGCCGTGCACGCCGAGGGCGGCGAAGGTGGTGAGGTCGGCGGCGATGCCGGCGGCGCCGCCGGAGTCGGAGCCGGCGATCGTCACGACGACGGGCGGGGTCATGCCGCCACCGCCGCGAGCAGGCCGACGACGACCGCGCCGGGGGCCTCGGCCCGCATGACGGCGCCCATCACGGCGACGCCGTACGCCCCGGCAGCCCGGGCCTCGACCGCGCGACGGCTGTCGATGCCGCCGAGCGCGTGGACGGGCATCGGCAGGTCGGCCCAGACCTCGGGCGGCAGCGGCGGGCCGTAGCCGGGCTTGCTCGCGCTGGCGGCGTACGGCGACAGGGTGGCCCACCGGGCGCCGGTCGCCGCGGCCGCAGCCACCTCGGCACGGGTGTGGCAGGAGCGGCCCCACGCCACGTCCGGCAGCGCCGCCGCGCCGGCGGGCAGGTGGACCCCGAGGCAACCCGGCAGCGCCCGGTGGGCGGCGAGGACCGGCAGGCCCAGGGAGCGGGCGTGGGCGGCGAGGTCACTGCGGTCGTGGTCGGGCAGGTCGACCTCGCGGAGCACGAGCGCTCCCCCGTCGCCGAGGCCAGCGGCCGCGACGTCGTCGAGCACGTCGCGCAGGGTCCGGCCCGTCGGCACCTGGGTGCGGTCGGTGAGCACGAGCAGCCGCGGCATCACGCGATCCGTCCCGACATCGGGCTCGACGCGCGGGCGACGGCTCGGCGCGGGATCCGGCCGGCCCCGCGGGCGGACCGGCCGGCCTCGACGGCGAGTCGCAGCGCCCGGGCCATCGCGACGGGGTCGTCGGCGCGGGTCACCGCGGTGGCGGCGAGGACCGCTTCGCAGCCGAGCTCCATCGCGAGGGCGGCGTCGCTCGCCGTGCCCACGCCGGCATCGAGCACGACGGGCACGTCGACGGCCGCGCGCACCGCCTCGATCGCGTGCGGGTTGAGCACGCCGAGGCCGGAGCCGATCGGCGACCCGAGCGGCATCACGGCGGCGCAGCCGGCGTCGGCGAGGCGACGCGCGACCACCGGGTCGTCGGTCGTGTAGGGCAGCACGGTGAACCCGCGGCGCACCAGCTGCTCGGCGGCCTCGAGGAGCTCGACGACGTCGGGCAGCAGCGAGCGCTCGTCGCCGATCACCTCCAGCTTCACCCAGTCGGTGCCGAGCGCCTCGCGAGCGAGCTCGGCGGTCAGCACGGCCTCGSGGGCGGACAGGCAGCCGGCGGTGTTCGGCAGCAGCCGGACCCCGGCCGCGCGCAGCGCGCCGAGCAGGCTGCCGTCCGACAGCGAGGAGGCGCGGCGTACGGACACGGTGACCAGGCCGGGCCGGGCCGCGTCGAGGACGGGTCCCAGCAGCGACACGTGCGGCAGGCCGCCGGTGCCGAGGAGCAACCGGGACGACAGCACGGTACCGGCGACGACGAACGGGTCGGTGGTCGCGCTCATCCGCCCTGCACCGCCGTCACGACCTCGACCACGTCGCCGTCGGCCAGCGGGGTGGCCGGCCACTGGGCGCGAGGCAGGACCTCGCCGTTCAGCGCGACCGCGACCCCTGACGGGGCCGGGTACCCGAGGCGGCGGCCGAGCAGGTCGGCGACGCTCCCGATCGCGGCGACGGGTTCTCCGTTGAGGGTGATCATCGTACTCCTTCCCTCCGGGGGTCGACGGCTGGGTCGACGGCCCCGGTCTCCAGGTGGTCGGCGACGAGCTGCGCGGTCAGCGGGGCGAGCAGCACGCCGTGGCGGTGGTGGCCGGCGGCGAGGACGACGCCGTCGACGCCGCTCGGTCCGACCAGGGGCAGCCCGTCGGCGGTGGACGGGCGGTCGCGGGCGGTGGCCTCGACGAGCTCGGCGCGCTCGAGCGCCGGCCACAGCTCGCGAGCGGCGGCGAGCAGGCGCAGCGCGCCGCCGGCCGTCACGACCGGCCCGTCGTCGTGGTGCTCCGACGTCGCGCCGACGACGACCCGGCCGTCCCCGCGCGGGACGAGGTAGACCGGTTCACCGGCGACCCAGCCGCGGACGGTACGGCGCGGCGGGTCGTCCGAGCGCAGCCGCAGGACCTCGCCCCGCACGCCTGTCACCAGCCGCGTCCACGGCTCCGGGAGCCGGGCGCCGGTGGCGACCACGGTGACGTCGGCGCCGACGGGCGCCGTGTGCACCGGGACCCGCGCCAGCAGGGCGGCGCACACCGCCCGCGGGTCGACGCTCCCCTCGCCGGGCAGCAGGGCACCGCCCGCGACCCGGGCCAGGGCCGGCTCGTGCTCGCGGACGCCGGCCCGGTCGAGGGGCACCGCGTCGTGGCCGTGCCGGGCGAGCAGCTCGACCTGCCGGTCGACCTGCTGGAGGTCGGCGGCGTCGTGCCCGACGAGGAGGGTGCCCTCGCGACGCACCGGGACGCCGAGCCGGGCGGCCAGCCCCGGCCACAGCCGCAGCGATGCGGTCCCGAGCCGCAGCACGTCCTCCTCGCCGTGCCAGACCTCGGCGGCGGGGCTGAGCATCCCCGCCGCGGCGTACGACGCCCCGCTGGCCGGGCGCGGGTCGACGAGGGCCACGGCGTGGCCGCGGCGCTGCAGCTCCTCGGCGACGGCCAGCCCGACGATCCCGGCCCCGAGGACCTCGACCCGCATCAGGCCACCGCCGCGACGAGCTCCTTCGCTGCTGCCACGGGATCGCGATGTCGCCAGATCGCGCCGATGACCGCGACGCCGTGGGCGCCGGAGGCCCGCACGGCGCTGGCGCCGTCGGCGTCGATGCCTCCGATGGCGATGATCGGCAGGACGCCGGTGGCGTCGGCGACCGCGCCGGCGCCGAGGGGCGCGGGCAGGCCGGGCTTCGACGTGGTCGCGAAGACCGGGCCGAGGCCGGCGTAGTCGGCGCCGTCGGCCCGGGCGGCCTCGACGTCGGTCCGGGTGCGGCAGGTCGCCCCGACCAGCAACCGGGGCGCGAGCCCGCGGGCGTCGGCGACGGCGAGGTCGTCGGCGCCGAGGTGGACCCCGTCCGCGCCTGCCGCGAGGGCGACGTCGACGCGGTCGTCGACGACGACCAGCGCGCCGTGCGGTCGCACGGCGGCCACGACGGCACGCGTCAGCGCGACGAGGTCGCGGGTGCCCAGCTCCTTGGCGCGGACCTGGAAGCCGTCGACGCCGGCCTCGGCGAGCACCGGCAGCAGGGCGTGGTCGTCCCGGTCGGAGACCAGGCAGTGCAGGCGCGGGGTAGCGCGAAAAGCAGTCATCTCAGTCCGTTCCTTCGCCGGCATGACCCGGATCAGGTGTGACGGTCGGAGCGGCTCCAGCTCCCTCTCAGCCCGCTGCCGCGGACTCCCGTGGGGTGTCGTGCGTCACGCTAGCGCACGGTCACCGGCCCCCCGCAACTCGCTGTCCACGTAGCGGCGCACGGCCAGCGCGGCCGCACGCCCGGCCCGGTTCGCCCCGATGGTGCTGGCCGAGGGGCCGTAGCCGACGAGCTGCACGCGCGGGTCGCGCTCGGCGACGGTGGCGGTCTGCACGTCGGCGCCCGTCTGCAGCAACGCGATCCCGCCGCGGGGGCTGCGCAGGTGCAGCGGCGCCAGGTGCGCCACGGCGGGCCGGAAGCCGGTGGCCCAGAGGATGACGTCGACCGGCTCGAACGCCGGCTGGCCGGGCGCGGGGTGGTCCCAGCGCACGCCGTCGGGCTCGATCCGGTCGAACATCGGGAGCCGGCGGTCGTAGGCGCCGAGCCGGGCCGCCTCCTGCTCCTGGGGTCGGAGGGCGAGGCCGGTGACACTGACGACGCTCGCCGGCGGCAGACCGGCGCGGACCCGCTCCTGCACCAGCTCGATGGCGTGCCGGCCGAGGCGCTCGTCGAAGTGGTCGCGCCACACCGGCGGCCGTCGCGTCACCCACAGCACGTCGGTGCGCGGGGCGAGCTCGCCGATGAACTGCACCGCCGACGCGCCGCCGCCGACGACCAGCACCCGCTTGCCGGCGAGGTGCTCCGGACCGGGGTAGTCGTGGGTGTGCAGCTGCTCCCCGCGGAACTCCCCCGCCCCCGGGTACGACGGCACGAACGGCCGCGACCAGGTGCCGGTCGCGTTCACCAGGGTCCGGGTCGTCCACCGCCGCTCGCCGGCGTGGACCACGAGCAGGTCGCCCTCGGAGCTCACCCGGTCGACGCGCACCGGCCGCTCGACCGGCAGTGCGTGCTCGGCCTCGTAGCGGGCGAACCACGCCGGCACGACCTCGTTGGCCCGCTCGGCCGACCCGCCGGGGGCCGGCGCGTCGGGCAGGTCGGCGACGCCGTGCACGTCGGCCATCGTCAGCGAGTCCCAGCGGTGCTGCCAGGCTCCGCCGGGTCGTTCGTCGGCGTCGAGGACCACGTGGTCGAGCCCGAGCCGGCGCAGGTGGAAGGACGCGGAGAGACCGGCCTGACCGGCTCCGACCACCACGGCGTCGTACACGTGCACGTCAGCCCAACGCCCCGGGACCGCAGACCCTGCCCCGGTACCCCCTGCGACATTGGTCACCCCTCTCAACCTCACGGCGCGGAACCGATAGCCTTGCCCTGGCCGAGCGTGACCTGGACCGGGGCTGCTCCGTTGACCCACCGGGTACAGCTCGGCAATTTTCCCCTCACGTGGCGTTCCGTCGTTCCAGTGAGGGACACGACAACGCAATCAACACGTGGGAAATGGGGACCCGTGAACATCCGCAAGCTCCTGAGCCTGATCGCCTTCCTGGCGACGGCCACTGCCCTGGTCGCCGTTCCGGCACCGGCGCAGGCCGCTCCGGTCGACGACTGGAACTACTCCGCCAACACCGGCGCCACCTACATCAAGGCGCTCGGCAACATCGTCTCCTCCGACCTGACCGCGCAGACCGCGATCAACGGTGGACCGGCCCGCACGCACAGCAACAGCACCGCGGCGGCCAACGTCCTCAACCTGGCGAGCGTCGGTGCGGCCGAGACCCGCACCACCGCCACCAAGGACGGCGCCAACATCAAGATCGAGTCGTGGTCGCGCACCGCTGGTGTGAGCCTGCTCAACGGCCTGATCAAGCTCGACGCGGTCGAGAGCACGGTCGTCACCACCGGCAAGCCGGACGGCACCAGCTCCGCGGTCGGCAACCACAAGCTGCTCGGCATCAAGATCCTGGGCGTCAACCTGCCGGTCAACATCCCGCAGAACTACGGCGTGAACATCCCGGGCGTGGCGGCGATCAGCCTCAACACGACCTACCACGCCGGCACCTCCGAGCTCTCCGCCACGCGCAGCTGGGCGGTCGCGGTGCAGCTGCTCAAGTCCCGCGACGGCTACGACGCCGGCACGGTCATCATCCTGAGCCCGGTCAACCACTACCTGCAGGAGGCCACCCCGGCCGCCAACGCCCCGCGCCTCGGCGGCTTCGCCTACAGCAGCCSCATCCAGGCCAAGGTCGGCACGCAGATCAGCGTCGTCTCCGACCCGACCGCCTACACCGGCACCCCGTTCGACGGCAGCAACGGCAACACGCTGCGCAACTCGACCGCCACCGTGAGCCTCCCGGGCATCGCGACGCTCGGCACGCTGACCTCGACCAGCACGTCGAAGCGTGACTCCAGCAACGGCAACGCCGAGATCACCAACACCAACAAGACGGTGGGCCTCAACCTGCTCGGCGGCCTGATCAAGGCCGACGCGATCGAGGTGACGGCGAGCGCCAAGCTCGTGGACGGCGTGTGGACGCAGTCGATGAAGATGTCGACGGTCAACCTCGTCATCGCCGGCCAGAAGATCCCGATCGACGTCGCGCCCAACACGGCCATCGACATCGCCGGGCTCGGCAAGGTCGAGATCAACAAGCAGGGCACCCTGCCGGCGCAGAAGATCAACAGGATCGACGGCCTGAAGATCACGCTCGACACGGCCCAGGCGGGCCTGCCGGTCGGCGCGGTCATCGAGCTCGCGATCGCTGCGACGCAGATGACGACTGCCTGACCAGGTAGCCGCACGGGCCAACAGGAGCGAGGGCCGGGACGCCGATGGCGCCCCGGCCCTCGTCCGATTTCGGGCGCGATACCCTTGGTGCTCGTGGCTGAAGCTGAGTTCCGGTACTCCGACCTCCTCCCGGCGTCGCACGACGACACGCCCTACCGCCTGATCACCACGGAGGGCGTGGAGACGGTCGAGGGCCCCGACGGCCAGACCTTCCTCAAGGTCGACCCCGCCGCCATCCAGCGGCTGACCGCCGAGGCGATGCACGACATCAGCCACTACCTGCGCCCGGCGCACCTGCGCCAGCTGCGCAAGATCATCGACGACCCCGAGGCGTCCGGCAACGACCGCTTCGTGGCGCTCGACCTGCTCAAGAACGTCAACATCTCCGCCGGCGGCGTGCTGCCGATGTGCCAGGACACCGGCACCGCGATCGTGATGGGCAAGAAGTCCGAGGGCGTGCTCACCGGCGCCGACGACGCCGAGTGGGTCAGCAAGGGCGTGTACGACGCCTACAGGAAGCTGAACCTGCGCTACAGCCAGCTCGCGCCGCTGACCACCTACGAGGAGAAGAACACCGGCACCAACCTGCCGGCGCAGGTCGAGATCTACTCGACCGCCCAGGGCCCGAAGGGCCCGGAGTACAAGTTCCTCTTCATGGCCAAGGGCGGCGGCTCGGCCAACAAGTCGTTCCTGTTCCAGGAGACGAAGGCGATCCTCAACCCCAAGCGGATGCTGGAGTTCCTGGACGAGAAGATCCGCTCCCTCGGCACGGCCGCGTGCCCGCCGTACCACCTCGCCGTGGTCATCGGTGGCACCAGCGCGGAGTTCGCCCTGAAGACGGCGAAGTACGCCTCCGCGCACTACCTCGACAACCTCCCCACCGAGGGCTCGATGAGCGCGCACGGCTTCCGCGACCTCGAGCTGGAGGAGGAGGTCTTCAAGCTGACCCAGTCCTTCGGCATCGGCGCCCAGTTCGGCGGGAAGTACTTCTGCCACGACGTGCGCGTCGTGCGCCTCCCCCGCCACGGCGCGTCGTGCCCGGTCGCGATCGCCGTGTCGTGCTCGGCCGACCGCCAGGCGCTCGGCAAGATCACCAGCGAGGGTGTCTTCCTCGAGCAGCTCGAGACCGACCCGGCGCAGTACATGCCCGACGCGGGTGTCGCCGAGGACATCTCCGGCGGTGAGGTCGTCAAGGTGGACCTCAACCGCCCGATGAGCGAGATCCTCGCCCAGCTGTCGCAGTACCCCGTCAAGACGCGGCTGTCCCTCACCGGACCGCTCGTCGTGGCCCGCGACATCGCGCACGCCAAGATCCAGGAGCGCCTGGACGCCGGCGAGCCGATGCCCGACTACCTCAAGAACCACCCGGTCTACTACGCCGGCCCCGCCAAGACGCCCGAGGGCATGGCGTCGGGCTCGTTCGGCCCGACGACGGCCGGCCGGATGGACTCCTACGTGAAGTCCTTCCAGGCCGCCGGCGGCTCGATGGTCATGCTCGCCAAGGGAAACCGCTCGAAGCAGGTCACCGAGGCCTGCCACGAGCACGGCGGCTTCTACCTCGGCTCCATCGGCGGCCCGGCCGCACGGCTGGCGCAGGACTGCATCAAGAGCCAGGAGGTCATCGAGTACCCCGAGCTCGGCATGGAGGCGGTCTGGAAGATCGAGGTCGAGGACTTCCCCGCGTTCATCGTCGTCGACGACAAGGGCAACGACTTCTTCACCGACCCCGGCGGCTCGGTGACCGTCCCGATCTCCGGCATCCGGGTCCGCTCCGCCGAGTGACCCGTCGGGGAACTCTCCCCGCCACCCACCCGTTCGTGGGGGCATGCGTCGTCAGTCTCGAAGGACCACGCCCCTGACCGAGCAGAGCCTGCTCACCGACCTCGGAGACGTCCCCTGGGGCGTCGGCCTGGTGGAGGACGGGGTCGTCTCGACGACCCGGCACCGGCTGCCGGCCGACGGTGACGTCGAGATCGGCTCGGTCACCAAGGGGGTGACCGGCCTGCTCTACCGCGACGCGGCCGAGCGCGGCGTCGTCAACCCGGACGACGAGCTCGGCCGCCACCTCCCCCTCGGCGACTGCCCCGCCGCCGCGGTGACCCTCGAGTCGCTCGCGCAGCACCGCTCGGGCCTGCCTCGGCTCCCCGTCCTGCCCGACATCTGGCGCCGGTCGTGGCGGATGTGGCGCGACCTGGCCAACCCGTACGACGACACGCTGGCCGAGCTGGTGGAGCAGGCGCGCGCGACGAAGGTGCGCCGACCGCGGGCGTCGTACTCGAACCTGGGCTTCCAGCTCCTCGGCCACGCCGTCGCTGCCGCGCAGGACACGACCTACGCGGACCTGGTCCGCGACCGCGTGGCGGGGCCGCTCGGCCTCGAGAGCTGGTACGTCCCCGCCACGCCCGCCGACCTGTCCCCGCACGCGGTGACCGGGACGGGCCGCGGGGGTCGACCGGCGGAGGCGTGGACCGGCGAGGGGCTGGGCCCGGCCGGCGGCATCCCCCCTTCGGCAGGAAGACGACCCGGCCGGCGGCATCCGCTCGACCGTCGACGACCTCACCCGCTTCGCCGCCGCGTTGCTCGACGGCGACGTCGTGGGCATCTCCGCCCTCGACCCGACCGCACGCTTCACGGGCCGGGCCGTGCAGGTCGGCGCCGCATGGTTGACCACCGAGTCCCGGGGGCAGGCGATCACCTGGCACAACGGCGGCACCGGCGGCTGGCGCTCGTACGTCGGTCTCGACCGGGCCGCCGGCCGGGCCGTGGCGGTCGTCCGCGGCACCTCCCGGTCGGTCGACGGGGTCGGCAGCAGCCTGCTGCGCTGAGGATCAGCGCGCGGATCGTGCCAGCACGGCGTTGACGAGGTCGGCGGCGGGCTCGGGGGCGTCGACGGTGACGGCGAACCGCTGACCGTCGGTGAGGGCGAGGACGAGGCCCGGCCCGCGGCGGACGACGGCGGCCCGGCCGCCCAGCGTGCGACGGTAGCCCCAGCCTCCCCAGCGCAGCGGGTCGACGTCCTCGGCGGTGGCGGAGGCCACCCGCTCGAGGGCGACACCGACCCGCGGCCAGAGCAGCGGGCCCCACGAGACGCTCACCGCCGCGTCGTCCACGCGGACGCTCACGGCGTGCAGCCAGCTCATGGCCACGGCSGCGACGGTCGCCACGATCGCGGSCGGCCACGCGGCGAACCACAGCGGGAGCGCGGCCACGGCGAGGACGACGCCCGCGACCAGCATCGGCCGGGACGATGCGCTGCCGACCCACACGGCCCGCTCGCCGTCGGCGAGCTCCATCGAGGACGTGGGCGCAGCGACGGCGGTCGCGACGTGGCGGGGCAGCTGTTTGTGCACCAGCGCCGCGGCGGCGACCGGGACGACCATCGCGAGCAGGACGATCCCGACGGGCAGGTCGACCTCCGTCGCGGTGGCCGCGCCCTCCGCGGCACCGAGCGTGGCGGCGTACAGGRCGGCGGACAGCCACGCGAGCCAGGTCAGTGCAGCGGCACCGGCAGCCCGGTCGACGCCCCTGCGCACGCCCGCGACGAGCACGAGCGCCGCGGCGGTGGCGAGCCCGGTGACCGTGGCGACGACGGCGGTGAGGGTCGCGAACGACGCAGTGCCGTCGACCTCCCCGGAGAGGTTCCAGTGCGTCGGCACCGGGTCGGGGACGTCCCCACCCAGCAGGAGCGCGACGCCGGCCACCAGGGCGGGCGCCAGCAAGGCCACGACGGCAGCAGCGAGCTGCCCGGAGCGGTTCGTCATCGGGTTGCCTCTCGGATCTCGTCGACCAGCTGGTCGGGGGTGATGCCCAGGCGGGCGGCTTCCTCCACGAGCTCCTGGACCAGGCGGCGCAGCGCCGTCCGGTCGCGGTCGAGCTGGTCGAGGTCGGCACGGACGTGGGCGCCGCGGCCGCGCCGGAGCTCGACCAGGCCCTCGTCGCGGAGCACCGAGTAGGCCCGCAGCACGGTGTGCATGTTGACGTCGAGGCCGGCGGCCAGCTCCCGGGCAGGCGGCAGCTTCTCGCCGGGGCGCACGGAGCCGTCGATGACCGCCGCCCGCACCTGGGCGGCGATCTGGTCGGCCAGCCCCATCGGGCTCGCCGGGTCCACGCGGATCAACATGTTCGCATCGTACTAGAACAATCCCGATTGCGTCACTTCCGCGGCGCGCTACCGTCGGGGACGTGACGAACTACCGGATCGAGCACGACTCCATGGGCGAGGTCCGGGTCCCGGCCGACGCCCTCTGGCAGGCCCAGACCCAGCGCGCGGTCGAGAACTTCCCGATCAGCGGCACGCCGATCGAGCCCGCGCTGGTGTACGCGCTGGGCGAGGTGAAGGCCGCCGCGGCACGCGCGAACGCCGAGCTGGGGGTGCTGCCTGCCGAGCTGGCCGACGCCATCCGCGCGGCGGCGCGGGAGGTGGCCGACGGCCGGCACGACGACCAGTTCCCCATCGACGTCTTCCAGACCGGCTCGGGCACCAGCTCCAACATGAACGCCAACGAGGTGATCGCGACCCTCGCCGCGCGCTCGGGCCAGCAGGTGCACCCCAACGACCACGTCAACGCCAGTCAGTCGAGCAACGACACCTTCCCCACGGCCATCCACGTCGCGGCGACGCTCGCCGTCGTTCGCGACCTGCTGCCGGCGCTCGAGGTGCTCGCGAGCTCGCTGGAGGGCAAGGCGGCAGAGTTCGCCGACGTCGTGAAGTCCGGGCGCACCCACCTGATGGACGCGACCCCGGTGATGCTGGGCCAGGAGCTCGGCGGGTACGCCGCGACCGTGCGCTACGGCGTCGAGCGGCTCACCTCGGTCCTCCCCCGCGTCCGCGAGCTGCCGCTGGGCGGCACCGCCGTCGGCACCGGCATCAACACCCCGCCGGGCTTCGCCGCGGCCGCCATCGCCGCGCTCGCCGAGGCGACCGGCGAGCCGTTCACCGAGGCGCGCAACCACTTCGAGGCGCAAGGCACGCGCGACTCGCTCGTCGAGCTCAGCGGCGTCCTGCGCACCATCGCGGTCGGGCTCACCAAGATCTGCAACGACCTGCGCTGGATGGGCTCCGGCCCCACGACCGGGCTCGCCGAGATCCACCTGCCCGACCTGCAGCCGGGCTCCTCGATCATGCCCGGCAAGGTGAACCCCGTCCTGCCCGAGGCGACGCTGATGGTCTGCATGCAGGTCGTGGGCAACGACGCGACGGTGACCGCGGCCGGCGCGAGCGGCTCCTTCGAGCTGAACGTCGCGATGCCGGTGATGGCCCGCAACGTGCTGGAGTCCGTGCGCCTGCTGTCGACGTCCATGACGACCCTGGCGCGGCGCTGCGTCGACGGGATCACCGCCGACGCGGAGCGGATGCAGCGCTACGCCGCGTCCTCGCCCTCGGTGGTGACGCCGCTGAACCGGCACATCGGCTACGAGGCGGCCGCGAAGGTCGCCAAGCAGGCGCTCGCGAGCGGCCGCACGATCCGCGAGACCGTGATCGAGATGGGCTTCGTCGAGCGCGGCGAGCTCAGCCTCGAGGAGCTGGACGCCGCGCTCGACCTGGCCGCGATGACGCGGCCCTGACCCAGGTGCCCGTCAGAGGCGGGTCTTGCTGCGGCCGGTGAGCGTCGCAGCAGCGACGACCGCCACCGCGGCGACGGCGACCTGCCACAGGTGGCGCAGCCAGTCCGGGCCGTCGGTGGCGTTGTCCCACGTGGCCGCGTGGCCGTCGAAGCGGCCGTTGTTGTGCCCGAAGAGCACCCAGTAGAGCAGGCTGCCGACGAGCATCCCGACGATGCCGCAGACGACGGTGAGCCAGAACGGGATCTTGTCGCGGTCGCCCGGCGCGACGGCCTTGCCGAGCAGGCCGATGATCGTGCCGCCGACCAGCGTGACGATGATGGTCCAGAGCATCTGGTTTCCTTCCGTCGTGCGGGGCACCCGTGCCCCGCCTTCCTTGCATCATGCACTTGCGCGACCCCCGATACCCGCACCCCGGGCCCGGATCCGGGAGGATGTCGGCGTGTCCGACCTGCTGACCGCCCTCGTCTCCGGCACCGGACGGTCCGTGAGCGTCGACGGCACGACGCTGGCCGCCCCGGACCTGCTCGGCGCCGCCGCGGCGCTGCGCGAGCCGCTCTCCGGCCGCTCGCGGGTCGCCGTGCACGCCACACCGACGATGGAGACCGTGGTCGCCGTGGTGGGTGCGCTGCTGGCCGGCGTGAGCGTCGTGCCCGTGCCGCCCGACTCGGGTGCGGCCGAGCTGCGGCATCTGCTCTTTGACAGTGCGCCCGACTGCTGGGTGGGACCGACCCCGCCCGACCCGCGCGGGATCGACCACGTGGCTGTCGACCTCACCGCGCGGGCGTCGTACACGCCGGCGGGGGTGGGTCCCGACGACGTCGCGTTCGTGCTCTACACCTCCGGCACGACGGGCCTGCCCAAGGGCGTGCTGATCCCCTACCGCGCGCTCACGGCGGGCCTCGACGGCCTGGCCGACGCCTGGGGCTGGACGGCGGACGACGTCCTCGCCCACGGCCTGCCGCTCTTCCACGTGCACGGCCTCGTGCTCGGCGTGCTCGGCCCGCTGCGCGTCGGCGGCGGGCTGGTGCACACCGGCCGGCCGACGCCGGAGCGGTACGCCGACGCGGTCCGCGAGGGTGCCACCCTGCTCTTCGGCGTGCCGACCGTGTGGAGCAGGGTCGCCGACGCACCCGAGCACGCCGCCGCCCTCCGGCCTGCCCGCCTCCTGGTCTCGGGCAGCGCTGCCCTGCCGGTGCCGGTCTTCGAGCGGCTGCGCGAGCTCACCGGCCACGAGGTCGCCGAGCGCTACGGGATGAGCGAGACCCTGATCACCGTGGCCACCCGCGCCGACGGTCGCCGCCAGGCCGGCTGGGTCGGCCTGCCGATCGCCGGCGTGGAGACCCGTCTGCGCGACGAGGACGGGGCCGCGGTGCCGCTCGACGGGGAGACGGTCGGGCAGCTCGAGGTGCGCGGCCCCACGCTGTTCTCCGGCTACCTCAACCGCCCCGACGCGACCGCCGAGGTGTGGACCCACGACGGCTGGTTCCGCACCGGTGACGTCGCCTGCATCGGCCCCGACGGCCGTCACCGCATCGTCGGCCGGGCGTCGGTCGACCTGATCAAGTCCGGCGGCTACCGGATCGGCGCCGGCGAGGTCGAGTCGACGCTGCTCGGCCACCCCGCCGTCGCCGAGTGCGCCGTGGTCGGCGTCCCCGACGACGACCTCGGCCAGCGCATCGTCGCCTGGGTCGTCCTCCGCTCCCCCGTCCCCGGCGAGGCCGCCCTGGCCACCGAGCTCACCGACCTGGTCAGCACCGAGCTCTCCGCCCACAAGCGCCCCCGCGAGGTCCGCTTCGTCGCCTCCCTCCCCCGCAACGAGATGGGCAAGGTCCAGAAGCAGCGCCTGCTCGACTGAGCCGACGCCGGCGGCAGCGCCGGTGGTCGCAGCACCGCTGGTTGAGGTGCGAGGCGCCCCAGCGCCGAGCCTCGAARCCAGCGGCCCCGGTCYACGCCCACTGTGCCCACCACAGCCCGCCCGGAAGCCCGGCCTCGCACAGCACGCCGCGCGTTCCCGCAATGCGCCTAGATGCAGCGCCGCTGGTTGAGGTGCGAGGCGCCCCAGCGCSGAGCCTCGAAACCAGCGGCCCCGGTCCACCGAACTGTGGTCGACAGTCCGCCAGGAAGGCCCGGAGGTTTCGAGGCTCGGCCGCGGGCGGCCTCGCACCTCAACCACCGGGAGGAACGCTCGGTCCACCTACGCCTGTCTGGCCGCCATGCCCACTGTGCCCCTTGCCGGAGGCAACTGCGTGCGCGGCAGCGTGGCGCCCGCGCGAAGGCGCGTCGAGGGCAAGTGCGGGCCGAGCTTGCGAGGCCTGCGCGCCGCCCCCGACAGGCGACACGCTCGCGCCTCCTAATACCAGCCGTGGCTCTCCGAATGTCCCCAGGCGCTGCAGGGGCTGCCGTACCGGCCCTGGATGTAGCCCAGGCCCCAGCGGATCTGGGTGGCGGGGTTGGTGGCCCAGTCGGCGCCGGCGGAGGACATCTTGGAGCCGGGGAGGGCCTGCGGGATGCCGTAGGCGCTCGACGTGGGGTTGTCGGCGTTCCAGCGCCAGTTGGACTCGCGGGTCCACAGCGAGTCGAGGCAGCCGAACTGGTCGGAGGAGAAGCCGAACTCCGGGAGCAGCGCGCGGGCGATGTCCTTGGGGTCGGAGTCGGAGAGGCGGCGCTCGTCGGTCAGCGCGGCGGTGGCGGACTCCTCGAGGCCGGCGGCCTTGGCGGGGTCGGCCTCGGGGCGGCGGTCCGAGCGGGACAGCACGGCCTCGCGGCGCTGGGTGTCGACCGGGGCGGTGCTGTCGCCGGCGGTCCTCAGGGCGTCGAGGTCGGCGCTGGCGGCCGGGGCGGCGACGTCGTTGCCGAGGACGCCGGCAGCGACCGACACCCCCGTGACGGCGGCAGCGACCGAGGACAGCACGAGGACGTTGCGTGCGGCCTTGCGAGGGGCTTGGGCGAGATGGGCATGTTTCGGCGTTCCGCGGTGCTTCGCGGGTGCGTGCTTCGACAAGTGTTCTCGACTTCGGGCTCGACTTCACGGGCCGGTCACCGCCCGATCGGGCCGGACCTCGTCGTCCTGGCCGCCGGTGACCAGCGACCACACTGCCTGACGGGCAGGGCAGGTGCAAACCGAACCGCACAGGTGTCGCGGCGGAATCTGATCACTCCTGCCACACCAGTCACAGCGGGCCCGCCGCCCCCTCGGGCACCGGTGAACCTGCTCACGTACGACGCGGCCTACTGTGGTGGGGTGCACCGGATCTTCACCACCAGCGTCGCGTCCGTCTACCCGCACTACGTGACGAAGGCGGAGCGCAAGGGCCGTTCGAAGGCGGAGGTCGACGAGGTCATCCGGTGGCTCACCGGCTTCAGCCAGGCCGAGCTCGACCGGCACCTCGCGGAGGGGACGACCTTCGTCGACTTCTTCGGCGCCGCGACGCTGAACCCGAACGCGTCGCTGATCACCGGCTCGGTGTGCGGGGTGAAGGTGCAGGAGGTCGAGGACCCGCTGATGCAGAAGATCCGCTACCTCGACAAGCTCGTCGACGAGCTGGCGAAGGGCAAGGCGATGGAGAAGGTCCTGCGCCAGCCCGCCGGCTGAGGCACCGGCGGGCTGGGCCCGGGGACGCGTCAGACGACGACGTTCTCCAGCATCTCGGTGACCAGCGCCGCGATCGGCGAGCGCTCGGAGCGGGTCAGCGTGACGTGCGCGAACAGCGGGTGACCCTTGAGCTTCTCGACCACGGCGACGACGCCGTCGTGGCGTCCGACCCGCAGGTTGTCGCGCTGCGCGACGTCATGGGTCAGCACCACCTTGGAGTTGGCGCCGATGCGGGACAGGACCGTGAGCAGCACGTTGCGCTCCAGGGACTGCGCCTCGTCCACGATCACGAACGAGTCGTGCAGGGAGCGGCCGCGGATGTGGGTCAGCGGCAGCACCTCGAGCATCCCGCGGTCGAGGATCTCGTCGACGACGTCGCTGGACGTCAGGGCACCGAGGGTGTCGAAGACCGCCTGGGCCCAGGGCGACATCTTCTCCGACTCCGAGCCGGGCAGGTAGCCGAGCTCCTGGCCGCCCACGGCGTAGAGCGGGCGGAACACGACGACCTTCTTGTGCTGCTGGCGCTCCATGACGGCCTCCAGGCCGGCGCACAGCGCCAGCGCGGACTTGCCGGTGCCGGCGCGGCCACCGAGGGAGACGATGCCGACCTCGGGGTCGAGCAGCAGGTCGAGCGCGACCCGCTGCTCCGCGCTGCGACCGTGGATGCCGAACGCCTCGCGGTCGCCGCGGACCAGGTGCACCTGCTTGTCCGGTCCGACCCGGCCGAGCGCGGTGCCGCGCTCGGACAGCATCACCAGGCCGGTGTGGCACGGCAGCTCACGGGCCTCGGCGAGGTCGAGCGTGCCGTCGTCGTACAGCTCGTCGAGCTCCTCGGCCGCGACCTCCACCTCCGCCATCCCGGAGTAGCCGGTGTCGGAGTCACCGATCGCCTCCCCGCGGTACTCCTGCGCGTCGAGGCCGACGGCGGAGGCCTTGATCCGCATGGGGAGGTCCTTGGAGACCAGGGTGACCTGGTGGCCCTCGTCGGCGAGGTTGCGCGCGACAGCGAGGATCCGGGTGTCGTTGTCGCCGAGGCGGAAGCCGGACGGCAGCGACGTGGCGTCGGTGTGGTTGAGCTCGACGCGCAGGCTCCCGCCGTGGTCGCCCACGGGGACGGGCGTGTCGAGGCGGCCGTGGGTCACCCGCATCTCGTCGAGCATCCGCAGGGCGCCGCGGGCGAAGTAGCCCAGCTCGGGGTGGTGGCGCTTGGCCTCGAGCTCGGTGATGACGACCACCGGGAGCACGACCTCGTGCTCCTCGAACCGCCGGAGTGCGGCAGGGTCGGCCAGCAGGACGCTGGTGTCGAGGACGTACGTACGGCGCTGCGCGCTGGTCTGGGCCTTCGTGTTCGACACGTTGAACCTCACCGGACCGCACGCCCCGCAGGGCCCCCGGCCCTATCCCTTGTTGGCGGACCGGGTTGCACAGTCGTGATGGTTCACGTCGGGCCTCCCGATGTGGCCGGCTTCCCCACCTGCCACTGCTTCGGAAACTACGCCCGGTGGGTTTCTGGTTGGCGCGCCACGCCGAACCGGAAAAGTTAATGTCAGGTGACGCGCCGGTAGGCCAGGTCGGTGATGGTGCGGCCCTTGGCGAGCCCCTTGCGCTCGAACTTCGTGACCGGTCGCTCGTCCCAGCGTTCCACGACGCCGCCCTCCATGAGCGGCTCTGCGTCGAGCACCTCGACCATCTGCTCGGCGTACTCCGCCCAGTCGGTGGCCAGGCGCCAGGTCGCGCCCGGCACCAGCCGGGAGGCGAGCAGGCGGGCGTTCGGCGGGGTGACCAACCGGCGCTTGTGGTGCCGCTTCTTGTGCCACGGGTCGGGGAAGAAGGTCCACAGCTCGGTGATCCTGGCCTCGGGCAGGAGGTTCTCGACGGTCCAGAGCGCGTCGACGCTGCAGAAGCGGACGTTGTCGGCGCCGGCGTCGGCGACGCGGCCCAGGCCCTCGGCGACGCCGGGACGCCAGACCTCCAGCGCCAGCACGTTGCACTCCGGACGGGAGGCCGCGAGGGCGGCGGTGGTCTCGCCGACTCCCCCGCCGATCTCGACGACCAGCGGCGCCTCGCGGCCGAACCACCGGGTCCAGTCGAAGTCGGGCTGGTCGACGGCGTCCTCGGGGATGACCCAGGCGTCGGCGTGCGCGTCCCAGGCGGCCTGCTGCTTCGGGGTGAACCGGCTGCCACGCCGGGTGTACGTCAGCACCTCCCGCACCCGCCGGCCGTCCTCGGTCAGCTTGTGGTGGGGCCGGGCGGGGCGGACGCCGCCCGTGGCGTGCTGCTCGTCGTTCACGTGCCCATTCTCCCGGCAGGGCGGGCCCGGCCGAAAATGCGGGAAGCCCCCGCCGCCGTGAGGCAGCGGGGGCTTCCCCCTGAGCAGGTCAGATCACTTGGTGATCTTCGTGACCCGGCCGGCGCCGACGGTGCGGCCACCCTCGCGGATCGCGAACTTCAGACCCTCGTCCATGACGATCGGCTGGATGAGCTCGACCGACATGTCGGTGTTGTCGCCCGGCATGACCATCTCGGTGCCCTCGGGGAGGGTCACGACGCCGGTCACGTCGGTGGTCCGGAAGTAGAACTGCGGACGGTAGTTGTTGAAGAACGGCGTGTGGCGGCCGCCCTCCTCCTTCGAGAGGATATAGACGCTCGCCTCGAAGTTGGTGTGCGGGGTCGCGCTGCCCGGCTTCACGACGACCATGCCGCGCTCGACGTCCTCGCGCTTGGTGCCGCGGAGGAGCAGACCGACGTTCTCACCGGCCTGGCCCTCGTCGAGGAGCTTGCGGAACATCTCGACACCGGTGACGGTGGTCTTGATGCCCTCCTCGCGGATACCGAGGATCTCGACCTCCTCGTTCACCTTGATGATGCCGCGCTCGATACGACCGGTGATGACGGTGCCACGACCGGTGATCGTGAAGACGTCCTCGACGGGCATGAGGAACGGCTTGTCGACCTCACGCTCGGGCTGCGGGATGTACTCGTCGACGGCCGACATGAGCTCGGCAACCGAGTTGGCCCACTTCTCGTCGCCGTTCAGCGCCGGGAAGGCAGCAACGCGCACGACCGGGACGTCGTCGCCCGGGAACTCGTACTCGTTGAGGAGCTCGCGCACCTCCATCTCGACGAGCTCGATGAGCTCCTCGTCGTCGACCATGTCGCACTTGTTGAGCGCGACGACCAGGGCGGGGACGCCGACCTGGCGGGCGAGCAGCACGTGCTCGCGGGTCTGCGGCATCGGGCCGTCGGTCGCGGCAACCACCAGGATCGCGCCGTCCATCTGCGCGGCACCGGTGATCATGTTCTTGATGTAGTCAGCGTGACCGGGGCAGTCGACGTGCGCGTAGTGGCGCGCCTCGGTCTGGTACTCGATGTGCGCGATCGAGATCGTGATACCGCGCTGGCGCTCCTCGGGAGCCTTGTCGATCGTGTCGAACGGCGACGCCTCGTTGAGGTCCGGGTACTTGTCGTGAAGCACCTTCGAGATCGCTGCGGTCAGCGTCGTCTTGCCGTGGTCGATGTGACCGATCGTGCCGATGTTCACGTGCGGCTTGGTCCGCTCGAACTTCGCCTTAGCCACTGGGGGCTCCTCCTGGTGTGGTTGTTACTTGACTCGTACTAAAGGGGTGGTGCGCCGAGGGTTCGCGTCGAGAACCCCCACGGGTCCGGGTGGACCCGGGGGAATCACTCGCCGCGCGCCTTCTTGATGATCTCGTCGGCGATGTTCGTAGGAACCTCGGCGTACGAGTCGAACTCCATCGAGTACGACGCCTGACCAGAGGTCTTGGACCTCAGGTCGCCAACGTACCCGAACATCTCGGACAGCGGCACGAGGGCCGACACGACGATGTCGCCGTGACGCTCCTCCTGGGCGCGGATCTGACCGCGACGGCTGTTGATGTCACCGATGACCGTGCCGAGGAAGTCCTCGGGGGTGGTCACCTCGACGGCGAACATGGGCTCGAGGAGGACCGGCTTCGCCATGCGAGCGGCCTCCTTGAACGCCTGGATGCCAGCGATCTTGAAGGCGAGCTCCGAGGAGTCGACGTCGTGGTAGGCGCCGTCCTCGAGCGAGACCTTCACGTCGACCATCGGGTAGCCGGCGAGGACGCCGAACTCCATGGCCTCCTGGGCACCGTTGTCGACCGACGGGATGTACTCGCGCGGCACGCGGCCACCCGTGACGTTGTTGGCGAACTCGTAGCCCGCACCGGTGCCGGTCTCGGGGTCGATGTTCGGCTCGATCGAGATGACGACCTTCGCGAACTGACCCGAACCACCGGTCTGCTTCTTGTGCGTGTAGCTGTGGTTCGACACGGTGCCGCGGATGGTCTCGCGGTAGGCGACCTGCGGCTTGCCGACGGTGGCCTCGACCTTGAACTCGCGCTTCATGCGGTCGACGAGGATCTCCAGGTGGAGCTCGCCCATGCCGGAGATGATGGTCTGGCCGGTCTCCTCGTCGGTCTTCACGACGAAGGTCGGGTCCTCCTCGGCGAGGCGCTGGATGGCGACGCCGAGCTTCTCCTGGTCGCTCTTGGTCTTCGGCTCGATGGCCACCGAGATCACGGGCGCCGGGAAGGTCATCGACTCGAGCACGACCGGGTTGGCCGAGTCGGAGAGGGTGTGACCCGTCCGGGTGTCCTTGAGGCCCATGACGGCGACGATCTGGCCGGCGCCGACGGAGGCGATCTCCTCACGCTTGTTGGCGTGCATCTGGTAGACCTTGCCGATCCGCTCCTTGCGGCCGTTGCTCGTGTTGAGCACGGTGCCGCCGGCCTCGAGCTTGCCCGAGTAGACGCGGACGAAGGTCAGCTTGCCCAGGTGCGGGTCGGCCGCGATCTTGAACGCGAGCGCGGAGAGCGGCTCGTCGACCGACGGCTTGCGCGCGATCTGGTTCTCCTCGGTCTCCTCGGCGCCCGGCTTGTGGCCGACGATCGCGTCGACGTCGAGCGGGGAGGGGAGGTAGTCGACGATCGCGTCGAGCAGAGGCTGGACGCCCTTGTTCTTGAACGCGGTGCCGGTGAGGATCGGGTTGACCTTGTCGGCCAGGGTCGCGCGACGGATGGCGGCCTTGAGGGTCGGCACGTCGAACGTGTCGCCGTCCTCGAGGTAGACCTCCATGACGTCGTCATCGGCCTCGGCGAGGGTCTCGACGAGCTTCTCGCGGTACTCCGCGGCCTTGTCGGCGAGGTCGGCGGGGATCTCCTCGACGACGTAGTCCTCACCCTGCTGGGTCTCGCCGCGCCAGAGCTTGGCGTTCATCTCGACAAGGTCCACGACGCCGACGAAGTCGGACTCGGCACCGATCGGGATCTGCAGGACCAGCGGGGTGGAGTTGAGCTTCTGCACGATCGAGTCGACGACGCGGTAGAAGTCCGCGCCGGTCCGGTCGAGCTTGTTGACGAAGCACATCCGCGGGACGGCGTACTTGTTGGCCTGGCGCCACACGGTCTGCGACTGCGGCTCCACGCCGGCCACACCGTCGAACACCGCGACGGCGCCGTCGAGGACGCGCAGCGAGCGCTCGACCTCGACGGTGAAGTCGACGTGCCCGGGGGTGTCGATGATGTTGATCTGGTGCTTCTTCCACCAGCACGTCGTCGCGGCAGACGTGATCGTGATGCCGCGCTCCTGCTCCTGCTCCATCCAGTCCATCGTGGCGCCGCCATCGTGGACCTCACCGATCTTGTAGGTGATGCCGGTGTAGAACAGGATGCGCTCGGTGGTGGTGGTCTTGCCGGCGTCGATGTGCGCCATGATGCCGATGTTCCGGACGACGTTCAGGTCCGTCGTGATGTCGACTGCCACGTGAGTCAGCGTTCCTTAGGTAAGGGGGATGGAGCGGTGGGTGCCGGAGCGGGCGCCGCCGGGGCGGGCCCGCTCCGACGACGTCACCAGCGGTAGTGGGCGAAGGCCTTGTTGGACTCAGCCATCTTGTGCGTGTCCTCGCGCTTCTTCACGGCGGCACCGAGGCCGTTCGCGGCGTCGAGGATCTCGTTCTGCAGGCGCTCGGCCATGGTCTTCTCGCGACGCTCCTGGGCGTAGCCGACCAGCCAGCGCAGCGACAGCGTGGTGCCGCGGTTGCCCTTGACCTCGACGGGGACCTGGTAGGTCGCACCGCCGACGCGGCGGGACTTCACCTCGAGCGCGGGGCGGACGTTGTCCAGCGCGCGCTTGAGGGTGATGACCGGGTCGGTGCCGGTCTTCTCGCGGGTGCCCTCGAGAGCGGCGTACACGATCCGCTGAGCGACCTGCTTCTTGCCATCCTGGAGCACCTTCGAGACCAGCTGGCTCACCAGCTGGGACCCGTAGACCGGGTCGACGTCGATGGGGCGCTTCGGAGCGGGGCCCTTGCGCGGCATGTCAGCTCTTCTCCTTCTTGGCGCCGTAGCGGCTGCGAGCCTGCTTGCGGTTCTTCACGGCCTGGGTGTCGAGCGCACCGCGGATGACCTTGTAGCGAACACCGGGCAGGTCCTTCACACGACCGCCGCGGACGAGCACGATCGAGTGCTCCTGGAGGTTGTGACCCTCACCCGGGATGTAGGCGGTGACCTCGACGCCGCTGCTCAGGCGCACACGGGCGACCTTGCGGAGGGCGGAGTTCGGCTTCTTCGGGGTGGTGGTGTAGACGCGGGTGCACACACCGCGCCGCTGAGGCGATCCCTTCAGGGCAGGCGTCTTGTTCTTCGACACCTTGTCCTGGCGGCCCTTGCGGACCAGCTGCTGAATGGTAGGCACTCTTGTGCTTTCCCTCTCGGTCTTGTCACGGCCCGGCACGGTGCCGGGCTCGGGGTACTGCTCACTGCTGTGTGCCGGATGCTGGATCCCCTGCGGCAACCACCGCTGATCGGGGGTTGCTCTGAGGGCATGCGGGACGTGCCGGGTCGCCCCAGACACGAGAATCGAGATTACCGGCCGCCCAGAGGCGGGTCAAAATGCCGGTCACGCCCCGGGGCCGACCGGATTCCGGGGCCGCTCCCCCGCCTGTCCCGGGCGGTGCCCGGCCGCCTGCTCAGGTGAGCAGGCGGGTGAGCGGGTCGATGGCGAAGTAGACCACGAACAGGGCCGCGACCAGCCACATCAGCACGTGCACCTCGGCGGCCTTGCCGCGCACGACCTTGAGGAAGGTGTAGGCGACGAAGCCGGCGCCGATGCCGACCGTGATCGAGTACGCGAACGGCATCAGCACGATCGTGAGGAACGCCGGGATCGCGATTTCGGGGTCGTTCCACGAGATGCCGGTGATCTGCTGCATCATCAGGAAGCCGACGAGGACCAGCGCCGGGACGGCGGCCTCGGACGGGATCATCGCCACGACGGGCGACAGGAAGATGGTGAGCAGGAACAGCACGCCGGTCACCACCGACGCCAGGCCGGTGCGCGCGCCCTCGCCGACGCCGGACGCGGACTCGATGTAGGACGTGTTCGACGACACGCCCGCGGCACCACCAGCGATCGCGGCGATCGAGTCGACGGCCAGGATCCGCTCCGAGTTCGGCGGCACGCCGTCCTCGTCGAGCAGGCCGGCCTCGGCACCGATCGCGGTCATCGTCCCCATGGTGTCGAAGAAGTCGGCCAGCAGGAGCGAGAAGACCAGGAGCAGCACGGTGACGGCGCCGGCCTTCTCCCACGAGCCGAGGAGGTTGAACTCGCCCAGGGTGCCGAAGTCGGGGCCGGGGAACTCGTCGGGCCAGGCCGGCACGGTGAGCGCCCAGCCGCCGGCCTTGTCAGCGGCCCGCCCGAGGTCGCCGACGGCCTCGACGACGACCGCGACCAGGGTCATGGCGACGATCGAGATCAGGATCGCGCCGCGGACCCGGCGCACCCACAGCGCGACCATGAGCAACAGGCCGACGATGAAGACCAGCACCGGCCAGCCGCTGAGGTTGCCGTCGCCGCCGAGCTGGACGGGGACGGTCGTGTTGGCCACGTCGGGGATGCGGGTCACGATGCCGGCGTCGACGAAGCCGATCAGGGTGATGAACAGGCCGATGCCGACCGAGATCGCCACCTTGAGCTGGCCGGGGACGGCGCGGAACACCGCGGTCCGGAAGCCGGTCAGCACCAGCACGAGGATCAGCACACCCTCGATCACGATCAGGCCCATCGCGTCGGCCCACGTCATCTGGCTGGCCACCGCGAACGCGAGGAACGCGTTGAGGCCGAGCCCGGTCGCCAGGGCGAGCGGGTAGTTGGCCACGACCCCCATGAGGATCGTCAGCACGCCGGCGACGAGCGCGGTGCCTGCGGCGATGGCAGCGAGGTTGGGCTCGTCGCCGCCGCCGAGGAACTTGCCGTCGATGTCGGTCGCGTAGCCGAGGATCAGCGGGTTCAGCACCACGATGTAGGCCATCGTGAAGAAGGTGACCACGCCACCGCGGACCTCGCGGCCGACGGTGGATCCGCGCTCGGTGATCCTGAAGAAGCGGTCGAGCGGGCTGTTGCCGGGGGCGATCTGGGCGGAGCTCACGAGGGCAGCATGGCAGGAGCCGGCACCCGATGTGGCGAAGGCTCGCGGGATGCCACATTGCGGACGGCGACCGCCAGCGCGACACCGAGGAGCACCAGGACTCCGCCGACGACGAGGGTCCACCGGGCGCCGTACTGCTCGCCGATCCAGCCGATCAGCGGCGCCCCCGCCGGGGTGCCACCCATGACGATCGTCATGTAGATCGCCATCACCCGGCCGCGGAAGGCGGGGGCCGACTCGGTCTGCAGCAGGGCGTTGCACGAGTTGAGCACGGTGATCACCGTCAGCCCGAGCGCCGGGCACAGCAGCACGAAGAGGAGGTACGACGGCGCGAAGCCCGCCGCGATCTCGAGCAGCCCGAAGGCGACCGCAGCCCCCATGAGCAGCCGGACCCGGACCCGGACGCGGCCCGCCGCGAGGAGCGCGCCCGTGACCGAGCCGATCGCGAGGACCGAGCCGAGGACGCCGTACTCCCCCGCGCCCTTGTCGAACACCTCGGTCGCCATCAGGGCGGAGGTGATCTGGAAGTTCATGCCGAAGGTGCCCACGAAGAACACCAGCACCAGGATCATCAGCATCTTGGGCTGGGTGCGCAGGTAGCCGACACCCTCGCGCAGCATGCCGCGGGTGCGGGCCGCCGGCTTCGGCGAGTGCAGTCCGGCCTCGTCCATGCGACGGAGCTGGACGATGACCGCGAGGTAGGACAGCGCGTTGGCCAGGATGACCCAGCCGGTGGCCTTCATCCCGCCGCCGCCGAGGCCGATGAGCAGGCCGGCGATGCCGGGGCCGATCAGGCGGGCGGTGTTGAACGCCGCCGAGTTCAGGCTGACCGCGTTGGCGACGTCGTCGGTGCCGACCATCTCGGAGACGAACGCCTGGCGCGCAGGGGCGTCGAACGCGGCGCCGACGCCGAAGACGAAGGCGATCAGGTAGACGTGCCAGGTCTGCGCCGCACCGAGGGCGGCGATCACGCCGAGCGCGAGCGCCGAGAGCGCCATGACCGCCTGGGTGACCTGCAGCAGCACCCGCTTGGGGATGCGGTCGGCCACGACGCCGGCGTACGGCGAGAGGAGCAGGACCGGCAGGAACTGCAGCCCGGTCGTGATGCCGAGGGCGGTGCCTCCGTTGCCGGGGATGGTGAGGACGAGCCAGTCCTGGGCGATGCGCTGCATCCACGTGCCGACGTTGGAGACCAGACTGCCGGCGAAGTAGAGGCGGTAGTTGCGGTGGGCGAGGGAACGGAATCGGGGACTCGTGGTCGGCTCCTCGGTTCGGTGGCGGGCGGTCGGGCGGTCGAGCGGTCGGCCTGGTCAGGCGCGGTCGGCCGGGTCGGCCTCGGCCAGGCGCTGCAGCAGGGGTGCGGCGCGACGCAGGACGTCGCGCTCCTCGGGGGTGAACTCGGCCAGGCGCAGCGACAGCCAGCGGTCGCGGCGCGCGGCGTCGGCCTGGACGACCGCGCGGCCCTCGTCGGTGATCCGTACGACGACCTGGCGGCCGTCGGTCGGGTGCGGCAGGCGCTCGACGAGGCCCTCGTCGGCCAGGCAGGTCACCGTGCGGGTCATGCTCGGCGGCTGCACCTGCTCGCGCGCCGCGAGCGCGCCGACGCTGAGGTCACCCAGCCGGTGCAGCGCCCAGAGCACGGCCATCGCCGACAGGCTCAGGTCGTTGTCCGGGTGCCGCTCGCGGACGAGGCGGCGGCGCAGCCGCATGACGGCGAACCGGAGCTCGGTGGCGAGTCCGGACGTCGTCCGCACGTGCTGGTCCTGGATGGGCATGTCGTTAGTCTAAGTCATTACCTTGGCTAACTATTCCGATCGCGGGGCGATCTCCGTCACGCGGCGGTCTACGATCGACGGCGTGGAGCTCCGTGACGACCAGCCGACCCAGCACGAGTTCGGCAAGCGGACCTACCTGATCGCGCCCGTCGAACCGCTCGACGTCGACGGCGTGCGGACGGTCCAGGTCGGGACGGCGCTGTTCGCGCTCGCCTTCCTGGCCCTGCTCCCCTTCTACGGTCGCCTCGAGGAGGACGGCCGGACCTGGCTGCTGTGGATGTGCCTCACCGGCGTCGGCCTGGGCCTGCTGGGCGTGGAGTACTGCAAGCGTCGCCGCCAGGTCCGCGCCGAGCGCGACGCCGCGTCGTGACCGACCAGCCGCTGSCGCCGACCCGCTGGGCGCTCGGCGGCGCGAGGAACTCCGGCTACGGCCAGCGCTTCGCCGAGCTGGTCGAGCGCGGCGAGGACGTCGTCGGCGAGGCGCGGCTGGCCGACGCGATGCTGCCGCGCGGAGCCCGCGTGCTCGACGCCGGCGCCGGCATGGGCCGGATCGGCGTCGGCCTGCAGGCGCAGGGCCACCGGGTCGTCGCCGCGGAGCCCGACCCGACCCTGGTCGAGCAGGCCCGGCGCTCGTACCCCGACCTGCAGGTGCTTCCGCTGGAGATCCTCGCGATCACGCCGGAGGCGCTCGCGGAGTCCGGGGCCCCCGAGGAGTTCGACCTCGTCGTCTGCGTCGGCAACGTGCTCACCTTCGTCGCCGAGGACACCGAGGTCGCCGTGCTCGAGCGCCTCGGCAGCCTGCTCGCCCCCGGCGGGCGCATCCTCGTCGGCTTCCACCTGGCCGGTGGTCCGGCGAGCGCCCGGTCGTACTCGCCGGAGGAATTCGTGCGCGACGCCACGGCCGCCGGGCTCCGGGTCGACCACCGCTTCGGCGGCTACGACCTCCGCCCGGTCGACGACCAGTACGCCGTCTGGATCCTCCGCCGCGCCTGAGCGCTCGGCTCTCGACCACTCGGCGCGCGCGTCGTGACGCCTCGACCCGCCACAAGTGACGTCTCAACCCGCCACAGCTGACCACTCGACCCGCCACAGCTGACCACTCGACCCGCCACAAGTGACGCCTCGACCGGCAACCGCGGCGCGAGGCGTGCCGCCGGGCGGAGGCGGGACCTACGGAAGACAACCGCGGCGCGCTCGCGCAGACAGCTCAGAAGGTCTCGAGGCCCTCGGAGGAGATGGTGTCGAGGACGGGCGGGGCGGGGGGCTGGGGCTGCTGGCGCTTGCTGAGCCGGACCTCGGAGTGGCCGCCGCAGCCGTGCTGGAAGGCGACCACGCGGCCGTCGTCGTTGGCGTCGCCGTTGGCGCAGACGCCGAACATCTGCGAGAGCGGGCCGGAGAGGCGGACGAGGAAGCCGCAGGAGTAGCACTGGTGCGGGGCGGAGCGGGCGATCGGGGCGTCGGGGCCGGCGTCGCCGTCGTACCAGCGCTCGGCGGCGGCGTCGCGGCCCTCGGGCGAGAGGACGCGCACGCGGCCGAGGCCGAGGTCCTTGGCGACCTGGCGGACCTGCGCCTTCTCGTCGGTGTCGAGCGGGTCGTCGCCGAAGGAGTACGTCGGCACGAGGCGCGGGTCGTCGTCGGAGACGGGCAGCAGGTCGCCGGGCGACATGTCGCCGGGCTGGAGGCGCTCGCGGTAGGGCACCCACGGCGGGGCGACGATCGCGTCGGAGCCGGGCAGCAGCACGACCTCGACGACGGTGACCTTCCGCTGCCGCGAGGCGCGGGTGAGGGTGACCGCCCACTGCCAGCCGCGGTAGCCCTTGCGGGTGCAGGCGAAGAGGTGGGTGACGACGCGCAGCCCGTCGACCTGGTGGCCGAGGTGGTCGCCGACGTCCGCGGCGTCGACCTCGTCGAGCAGGGCCGCGCGGGCGGCGTCGACCGCGTCAGCGGTGGCGGCGTCGGTCAGCTTGCGCTCGAGGGTGGACACCGGCACAGCATCGCGCATCGTGGCGACGTCCGTCACCTCGGGGGTGGCAGGCAAGATAGGAGGGTGAGCACCGACGGAGCCCAGCCCCGCCCTCCCGGTGGCCGCCCGCGCCCCGACGGTGCGTCGTACCCGCCGCCGCCTCCCCCGCCCCCGGGTGCCGAGGTCCCCGGCGACGTCCCGGCCGCCGAGCCGGGCTCGGTGCGGGCCGCGAAGGCGACGGCGCGCGGCGTCGCGGGCTTCGCCCGGGTGACCGGCCGCGCGAGCAAGGCGACGGTCCGCACGGCCCGCCGTGCGGCAGGTGCGCAGGGCGCCGAGCGCTCGGGCCTCAACCGGCTGATCGAGCTGCACGCGGCGAACGCCGCGGGTGACTCGGCCTTCGCGATCGCGCTGGCCGGCACCGTCTTCTTCGCGGGCGCCACGAGCGGCGAGCGCGGGCCGGTGCTGCTCTTCCTCGGACTGACGATGGTGCCGTTCGCGATCGTCGCGCCGCTGATCGGCCCGTTCCTCGACCGGTTCAGCCACGGCCGGCGGTGGGCTATCGGCGCGACCTTCGCGCTGCGGGCGTTCCTGTGCTGGGTGCTCGCCGGCACCCTGGGCGACGGCTCGCCGTGGTTCTACGTGGCGGCGCTCGGCGTGCTCGTCTCCTCGAAGGCGTACGGCGTCGCGAAGGCCGCCGCCGTCCCCCGGCTGCTGCCGCACGAGATCACGCTCGTGAAGGCCAACGGACGGG
>NZ_VLJQ01000095.1:0-29472 GCF_007829375.1 Nocardioides sp. J9
GAATCACGGATCAGATCGACGCCATCACCGGCACGGAATGCCTCGAGCAGCTCGGACAGGGCAGACTGGGGCAAGGCCATCGGTGGATCTCCTTCAGTGTGTCTCTTGGTCGTTTCACACCGAAGATCCCGCCGATGGCCGTCTACGTCAGGCAGCCTCGCCGTGGTTCCTCAAAGCCCACCACTCCTGGGGACTCTTACGCCTCCAGAGGGCGCGAACGTCGGCTCTCAGGACATCAACGAGTTCCTGCTCAAAGGCGCTGCCGACGACCCGGACTCGTAGTCAGTGCAGGCGGCGGATGGTGATTACCTCGCCAGCGAATTCGCTGATCGTTCCGTAGCGGACGACATCGCCAGTCCGGGGCGCGTGGAGGATCCTGTCGCCGCCGACGTAGATCGCGACGTGGTGTGGGCGGCCAGCGCCTGGATAGCTGAAGAAGATCAGGTCGCCGGGTCGCTTGAGGGCCCAAGGGATGCCCGTGCCGGCGTGGATCTGGTCGCCCGAGTAGTGGGGGAGCCGGATCCGGCCGCCGGAGGCTTGGTACGCGGCGAAGAGCACGAGACCGGAGCAGTCGAATCCGCCGCCGGTGGGACCGTTGAAGTCGCCGCCGCCCCAGACGTACGGCTTGCCGAGTTGCGAAGCGGCCGCCGTGATGAGAGCTCCGGGGAAGCCGGGCGGAAGGTTGGCGGGTAGGTCGCCGGCGGGTTGCGCGCACTCCAGGTCGCCGGTTAGCGATACGCCGCTAACGGCGCTAAGAACCTTCTCGGCGACCGGCTGGTTGACGGCGTACCTGTCGGGGTAGGCGGAGACCTGGACAGCTTGTGCGGCGGTGCCAGGCTCGATCGTCTGCCAGTCGTCCATGTCGAGCAGGCCGCGCGGAGAGCCGTGGTTCGGTCCACTCGGCCCGCCGTAGAACGCGCGGGACGACCACACCGGGTCCATCAGGTTCTCGATCGTGCCCCAGCCTGCGGCGGGTCGCTGTTGAAACAGCCCGACCGAGTCGTGGTCGCTCCCGTCACCGTCGTTCGGGATGTTGGCCGAGTGGGGGTAGGCCCTCGTGTTCGACAGGACTCGCAGGGACGATTCCGTCAGGGCGGTCATGACGGCGATCAGCTGGCCTCGCGCCGGGATGCCCTCGTCGTTACCGACGGCGACGATCGTCGCGGCCCGCGTGAGCTGCTGCTTGCTGAGGGTGACGGTCTCGCCGTTCGTGTTGGTCGCAGTGAGGGTCGCGGGCACCGGGCCGGCGACACCGAGGCTGGCGGTGGACTGGCCCTCCCACATGCAACTGCCGGACCCGGCGGCCGCGGGGCTGACCAGCGTTGCTACGCCAAGGACCGCGGCCCCGGGCGCGAACAGGATCGCCGTGGCGGCGCCGGCGGCTAGGACCTTCATGCCCATCGGCCGCTCACCTCATTGGGTTGTCGAGCTGCGAGAGGCGCAGAACGTGGCAGCGCTCGAAGGAGGGCGGGCACGCGACGAAGACGGTGAAGGAGAGCGGATACGACGACTCGGCCTTCTCACCGTTCCAGACTCCGCTGCGATGGCGGGTCCCCGTGATCGTCACTGCCGTGGTTCCGGGCCGCAGGTGCCCGTGAGCCTGATCGACGGCGGCTGCCCACGAGTCCGGTACATAGGCGTCGTCGATCTCGATCGTCTGGACGACCTCCATCGCTCCTAGGTCGAGCCACTGTTCGACCGTCGGCACGTAGGTCGCGACGTCATTGATCAGTCCGGGAGTCTCCTCGCCGGACGGATCGGCGTCGGCCAGCACCGCCGCGGTGTAGTCAGTGGGCAGGAAGCCTGCACTTGTGTCCCATTCGAAGAGCGAGACCGCCACTGCGCGCGCGTAGGCCACCGGGTCGGTGGTCTTTGGGAGAGAGCGATCCCGCAGGGTGTCGACCGGGTTGGTCGGATCCGCCACGACCTCGGTAGCCGCCGGTGGCCCGTCTCCGGAGGATGTGCCCCCAGGTCCGCGAATCAGGCCGTAGATGCCGACGGCGGCGGTGAGGATCGCGAGCGCGCATCCAAGGAGAAGCATGATCTGGCGGCCGGTCAGGTTGGACATCGGAGCTCCGAGTGACGGGTTCAGGGACGTTCGATAGGTGCACCACCTACGCCGATGTCGTTGCGTGACGTCGGGCGGCAACGAGTTGGTCGCGGAAGGCGATCGTGGCGGTGACCACCCGGTCGAACCGTTCCCAGTCACTGCGGCTGAGCTGAGCGGCGAGGGCATCGACGTCGTACAGCTCCGTCCAGCCATCGAGCTCGGTCCAGGTCAGGTTGAACGAGCGAACGCTGCGGAAGTGGCTGCTCGGTCCGTGGTTGCGCTTGAGGCCGCTGCGGCCCTTCTCGCGCACCTCGCGCTCGGCACGCGCCCGTGCCTCACGCGCCAGCCGAGCGAGATCGGTCTCTTCCTCCGGCTGCGGCTGTTGCGCATCGTCGAAGGCTTCCTTGACCTTGAGGTAGAGCGGCTTCACCGGCTCGCCCCGCTCGATCCTCTGCAGCGCGTCGTTCGCCAGCGCGCGGATCTCTGGTGGCGTGGCCTTTCGGGAGGCCCAGTCCATGAGCGCACAGACCCGCTCATGGGTGTTGTACGACGCCTTTCCGGTGATCGCCATGGCCGCTTGCGACCGCGCATCGCCGTTCTCGCCCGGCTCCGCACCGGGTGCGGAGCCGGAGCTCCCGAACTGGGTCGCCTGCATCCGCCGCTCGGCGTCCTCGGCTCGAAGAGCCTTCAGCTCCCGGTACAGCGCCGCCTTCTCGAGCTCGTTCAGTGGCTTGTGCAGTTGGTTCTCGTCCTGCTCAGCGAGCAGCAGCGAGAGCTTGTCGGAGATGCCGGACCGGACCCAGACCTTCATCGTGCGCCAGCTGAGCCGGCGTACGGCCTCGAGCCGCCGCCACCCGCACACCAGGACGCCCTCGGGGGTGAGGGTGATCGGCTGTAGCAGGCCGAGCCGTTCGATCGACTCCATGAGTGGCCTGAGGTCGCCAGGGTCCTTGCGGTGGCGGACGCCGACGGTGATCGAGTCGAGCGCTCGGTCGAGTTCGATGTGGCCGCGGGTGTCAGGCATGGATCTGGACTTTCGGCCGCGGAGCGGACTCGCTGATCTCGAAGACGAGCAGGTCGTCGTCGAGGAGTTCGGCTACCGGGTGCCCGATGAGCAGCCGCAGGAGTACGCCGTGCCCGTCGGACGTACAGGTTTCGTCGGGGTTCGGATTCCCCAGCACGATGCGCAGCACGGTCGACCACGCCTCCTGATCAATGTCGAGGAGCGCCCGCGCCGTGTGGTCGCGCCGCAGAGCTGCATGGGCCTTCGGGCGGGATCCGGACTCGACCAGGCGTGCGGAGATGTAGTCGAGCGTGCAGGTGGCTGTGTCCCGCGGCCAGCCGAGCGCGGTGAAGAGGTCGATCGTCGCGTCGACCGCTTCGTACGCGCCAGTCGGCGGAGTCTCGTCCGGGTTGAACGGTTCGACGGCGAGCGTGGGAAGGAAGTTGGGCAGGTCGGCTTCCGTGTCGCAGAACCGGCGTACGTCGTGGTGCCTGGAGATCTCCGGCCGCCTGGCCTGGTCGACGGAGCACAGGAGCCCGTCGGCACGCTCCTCGGCGATGAGCGTGACCTTGACCGCCATGGTGACGACGGCCCACGGGTCATCGGCCGTGCGGACCGCGTAGGTCCGCATCGCCTCGAACGCCGCTGCAGCTCCGGCGGTCGGGTCGCAGCGGTGCTTGATCGCGAGCGCCTCGTACTTCCGCGCGGCGTAAAGCATGAGGTCGTGGGCCTCGGCGTCGTGCTCCCACGCGTTCGGTCCGGACACCCGTAGACGGACGAGAAGCCGGCGCAGCCCCGTCGCGGTCTCGAACGAATGGCTCACAGCGACAACCCCTCTGTTCGGTTCGCCGCTCGGGTCGGCGCTGGCGAGTGGGGGAGGCTTCGCTTGAGGGAGCGCGTGGTCGTAACCGGAGACCGGCGTGCGCGTCGGAGCAGTTCGGCATGAAGGTCGACCCCACGCCCAACCGTGGGCGCGACGTACGTCGCGAGTTCGGTGGGCCGGACCCAGGCGATTCCCCTCGCCGTCGGTGTCGGCGGTTTGCCTTCCGCGGAGAGCGACGGATCACGGTGGCGAGCGAGAGCGCTAGCGGCCGCTTCGGTGTTCGGCGCCGGCGCCGGCGCTGACGCCAGCGGCTCCGGCGGACGGTAGCTGTGACGGCGGTACTCGGCGTGGGTGTTCACAGCTGGATCGCCTCATTCCTCTGGGTAGGGCCCAGGCGGCTCCCGGGGCGGAGCCGGGACGCGATCCGGAAGGCGGAGTCGATGGTCGACTCGATCTCCCGATCGGGAAGGCCGGCGTACTGGGCGGCGGGCACCAGGTAGCTGACAGCGTTCGCATGGCTCTGGCCGTCCTCGGCCATCCGGCACGTCGCCCAGAAGAGGGCCCGGTTGCGACCGCCTTCAGGAGTCAGGGCCACCACCCGGGCGAGGGCCTCGGGGCGACATCGCGTTGGTGGAAGACCAGAAGGCGGCCCCAGTGGCTTCGGTCGGGGCGGCTCGAGGAACTGACGCAGTCTGACCCCGTCGACCGGTTTGGCCGGCTGGGTCGTTACCGCGATGACGTCGTACGTCCTGATCGCGCCGCCGACTTCGATCCGGGACGGGGGAGCGATGACGTAGCCGCCGTCGCCTCGGAAGTCGACGTGCGCGGACGGGACCTGCCACGACCGCTGCTCCTGGTCGGGCACGCTCGGGTAGTAGGCGTGGACCCCGCCCGACGGCGTGCGGACCATCCAGCCCCAGTGCAGGGCGAGCCCTTCGGAGCGAGCACGCTCGAACGGCGCGAATCCACTGCCGCCCGCGTGAACGTCGATGTCGACGACGAGGATGCCGGAGCGGGCGCCGGTGGGAAGACCGATGTTCGCGTCGGGTGTCCGCTGCCACCACTGATGGACGACGCTGGCCGAGGACGTCGCGTCGAGGAAGCCGTTCGGCGTGAGCGGCTGCTTACCGCCTGGGACACAGGGAAACACCGGAATGCCCAGGTTGGCGTAGCGGATCGCGGCGCCCGCGAGGGTCGGTTCGGCAGCGACACGCTGCATCGTCGAGACGGTCCACTCTGGGATCGGGTTTGCCGGGTCGAACATGCCCCTGAGAGTGGAGCCGCAGTGTTACCGGAATCGGGTAACAAGGAGGGGGAACGTACCGGGGAACGCTGCGTTTCCGCAGGTCAGAGGCGTTCCCTAAGTTGTATTGGGGAGGGTGCCGGTACTTGGCTCTCTGGCCCGCCCGGGGTCACCTAACCGGAGATGGCCACGGTCCGGGAGCCGTGGACCAGTCCGTTGGCATCCTGGTAATCCCAGAGTGCCCACTCGTAGCCTGCGATGAAGGCGCTGTCAGTCTCTCTGTGCTCGGCGAGCCAGCGGTGTCCCGCGTCCGCCGATCCTGTCTGGAGAGCGATGGTCCGGCCCGCGTTGTAACCAGCCATGTACTGCTGCTCGCCAGATGTCATTGCCACACACCGAGTCGAACACATGTTCGAGGTCTGGTCAAGATTGAGCGATGTTCGGAATCGTCGGAACGACGGTCGTTGGCGCTCAGATCATCCGGTGCGACGACCACTGGGGCCACGGGTTGCCCAGTCCTTACCCTGAACGATCTGTGCGGTGCGCTGCGGAACGTCGATCGGCGGCAGTTCGTCGTCACGGCGGTTGAAGACCTTCTCATTCAGGTCCTGGTCGGCCTTCTGATGGCTACCGGCTGCCTTCTCCGCCTGGACCATGTCGAGTTGCGCGACCTCGTCGTACGGCGACGCCGTGTAGGCAACCTGAGCAGCCCACAGGGCGAGGCCGGTGTCGCCCGCGGCGAGTGCATGGGTGGTGACGATATGGCCAACGTCAACGATGGCACTTGTCATGATGTGGTCCCAGCGGTCGCCGTCGAGCAGCCAGTTCCAATGGCCTTCGCGGAGGTCGGTGAACGGCTCGCCGTTGACGAGTCGGAGTGCCGCGATCAGATCGTCGATGCCGCTGGCGCCGCGGCTCTGCCCTCGAGCCCGGAGGCGACGGAACAGATCGAGGTCGCACAAGACGCTGTTGAGCTTGTAGAGAGCAGGTGAGTCGGGGCTGGGGCCGGGCTCTGCTCTTGGCAGGCAGGGCTCACCGCTGCGGGGATCGTTCCCCAGCCAGCGACGTAGTTGGCTCATGTCCACCCGGACGCGCTCAGGACGGATCCCGAACGCGTCTGCGACTTCGTGGCCGGAGACACCATGGGGATGGAGTGCGAGGAAGGCCAGCAGTTCGACGTAGAACGGCCGCCGATGAGCCGTTGCCTTGGTGTCGCCCGTTGCCCGGGCGCCCACCGGCCCGAGGAGCGTCAGCTTCACCGAAGACAGCGTGGGCGACTCCCAGCGTGCGAGGTCCTCGTCGAGGCTCGGGTCCGCAGCCTCGATTGCCCGACCGGCCTCAGCTTTCGCGGGCGGTGCCAGAACCTCAACGTCCTCGGCGGTGGTGGCAGCGGCGTCGGCGTAGACGGCTGCATCGAGAGGCAGCAAGGCGAGGTCGCCCGCTGGACCTTCGGAACGCGGGTCCGTCAGGTCGTCGACGAGGGCGCCGCCGAGGTCGGCCACGGCGTCTTCAGCGTCCGGCTTCGGGACAGGTACGACCGTGTCGTCGAGGGTGAGATCGAGAAGGAGCGCGCACGCTCTGGCCTCATCACCGCTGAGTCCGGCAGCAGTCACGTCGATACCCAGGCTCGTCACCCGGAGACGACCGCCTGGTGTCAATACCAGATGGGTTCCGGAGGGTCGAGGTTCGCCCGCGAGGTCGACGAGCGCTACCGAAGACCGACCCGGGATGCCCTCGATCAGGTCTGCGAGCTTGTCGAAGTCGGGGGTGGGGCGGTCTGCGGTGGCGATGATCGCGGCGTGGAAGTCGTCGGGCTCGACGCCCGCTGTCATGGAGGAGAGGTCGCGGACGAGGTCCGCAATGAACTCGGTGTCGCCAGCCGGGTGCGTCCGGACCCGACCGAGGTTGAACGACGCTAGGTCAGACCGGAGCCCGAGGACGTCGACCGTTGTTACGACCGACCACGGGTTGACCGCCAGCTCGGCAGCGACGTGGCGTGCGAAGGCTTCCTTCCGGGTGCTGCCCCCGGTGACGGTGACCGTGCGGAGTTGCTCGAGGTTAAGGAACAGGAAGGAGCCGTCGTCGCGCTGTCCGACGCTCACCAGGAGCGGGTACGGCGGGAACGAGTCGTCGGGGCGATCGGGCACGGCCGCTAGATCGAGGCGCCACTCAACGCCGGCCCCGAACCATGGCGCTGGCAGGTCGGCCGGCTCCAGAAGAGCCAAGGAGATCTCGTCGGTTGCGAGCGTCACCGTGACCAGGTGAAGCGGCGGCAAGGATCGGAGCGCGGCGTCGAGGGCGTCGATCCGGGGCGCGAGCACCGATGCTGTGGCGCGTGCCGTCTTCTCGGCGGGAACGAGCTCGGCGGGCGGGGGAGGGATGACCGTGCCCGGACGCCGATGCCGCAGTTGCGTTCGTCGCTGGGAGCGGAGTGCGACCCACAGCGCGCCGCCGAGGACCGCTCCCGCACCGGCGAGACCGGGAACCAGCCAGCCGGGCACGACGCTGTCATCCGAACTCGGGCCCGGCTCGTCGGAGTCAGCCGCCACTTCGCCGACCGGTTCAGTAGGCGTGACTTCGGTCGGGGCTGGGGTCGCTTCGGCAGGCTCTTCCGGCGGCTTCGCCTGCCTGGGTTCCCGTGAGCCCGGCGCCGGCGTCTGTCCGGGGATGGTGAGCTTCCACCCGGGCAGGATCAGGTCCGGATCGGTGAGGCGGTCTCCGTTGGGCTGGACGGTGTTCCGGGAGGCCTCGTAGATCGTGGGGTAGGCGTCGGCGTCGCCGAGCTGGGCCTCTGCGATCTCCGAGAGGGTGTCGCCGGGCCGCACGACGTAGGGGTCCGCCGGAGCGGTCTCGGCGATCGGCACACGGAGGATGGTGCCCGGCAGGAGGAAGTCGGGACGCCCATCGAGGACGGCCTCGTTGAGCGCCACGAGCTCGACGTACCTTGTGCCGCCGCCGAGGCGCTCTTCGGCGATCTTCCAGAGGCTGTCGCCACGCTTGACCGTGTACCGCTCGACCTCCGGCTCCTTCTCCTCTTCATGCTCGACCGTTGGCGAAGGCGCAGCGGCGTATGCGGGCTTCACTATCTGACGGGTGTCGTCGACCAACGGTGCAGCGGTCGCAGCGGCCTCCGCCCTCGGCTGAGGCAGGAACACTGTCGCCGTCGGCAAGGCGACGAACAGCAGGGCAGCTGCCGCGACGAGTCGATCGGCCGCGAGCTGCGGCACGGCCAGTCCAGGCAACCGTGGCGTGCGGATGCCCCGGATCTGGGAGACGATCGATGTGATGACCTGGCAGGTGAACACTGCCCAGGCGATCCAGCAGGCGGCGGCTATCAGCTCGACCGCGAACGTCCCGTCGTCCGGTGCGGTGAGTCGCGACCACGCGAACTGCGCAAGGTCCGGAAGCGCGTCGATCGCGACCAGGACAGTCGGTACGCCGAGCACGAAAGCGACAAGGGCCAGCGTGGCTGCCAGGCCACTCAGGCGGGAGTTGAGGGTGCTCATCGCTGGCTACCTCCGAGGGTGCGGATCAGACGAGCCGTCGCGGTGCCCGACACGTCAAGACGATGGATGCCGATCAAGCCCAGGAACTGCGGGTCGTACGAGTCGTGCACGGTGACCGTGATCGTGTCGCCGTTGGTGATCTCGACCGTCCCGGTGACGCCCGCGGAGTCCAGGTAGCGCTGAGCGGCAGCACGAGCGGCAGCTGGGCTGATGGTGAGCTCCCGCCCTTGGATGGCCGCACTGCCCTCGACCTCTTCGCCGCCGGCGCGAGCCGCTTGGGCTGCAACATCGTGGGCTCGTTCGTGTGCGTGCACCTGCCCGCCGAGGTCGACGGCGAGTCCGACGAGGAACATCATCACGAAGCTGGCCAGGGCCAACCACACGGTGATCGAGCCGCGCTCGTCCCGCTCCCTGTTCATCGTTCCCGCCAGGTGTCGATGGGGCTGGACATGGTCGCCTGCATGACCCGCGAGCCGGGGACGCCCGGGACCGCCAGGTCGGAGAGGTTCAGGCGGCAGGAGACGGTGACGTCGACCGAGCCGGGCACACCGGGCTGCTTGTTGAAGTCGTCGGTGTCGACGTTGACGTCGACATCGGAGCAGCCGATCTTCTGGTTCGCGATACTCGCTACGGCAGCCGCGTGAGCGTCGGCGCGTGCGGTCTGCGCGTCCCGCGCCAGCGAGGCTGACCTGGCGCCGTCCGTGGCAGCAGACTGAAGCGCCTCGTGGGTGGTCGCCGTACGGCCGCCGAAGATGATCAGGCCGAGAAACAGCGCGAAGGCAGGTACGCCGATCGCCGCCTCGATCGCCGCCGACCCGCGCTCGTCTCGCCGCTTCATGGTGTTCCCGCCGCGTTGGGAGCAGTGAGCCGCTCAACGGGAACTGACGCGCTCTGTGTGATCCGAACGTTCCATCCGGGGATCACGCTCAGGCTGAAGCCCGTGACTGTGACCGTCGCGGTGGTGGTCGTGCGGTTGGCGGTGGCCGACGTCCCGGTGATGACATCCTCGCCACCAGCTTCTGCGAGGAAGTCGTTGGCAGCGCCCACGCCGTCGGCCTCCCGGCCATGTTCAGCGCCGGCCGCTCGGGCGCCCTCCTGCGCGGCGGCGATGGCGACCGTTCGCGCGTGGTAGAAGAGCGCGGCCTGCATCCCAAGGAACATGACCGCGAAGAGCGCGGGCAGCAGGATGACGAGCTCGATCGAGACCGAGCCCCGGTCGTCGCGCCGCCGGCGGCGGCTACTTGATGTTGCCGGCCTGACTTTTGACATAGGTAGTCACGGCCGCGACCACAATCCCGACGATGGCGATCACGGCGACAGCCCAGAGCACGTGCTCCGTGGTCACCGAGCCACGCTCGTCCCGTCGGGCGGCTCGCAGGTCGTCGTACGAGGTTAGGACCGCCAGTTGAAGCAGGATCAAGACTTTCAACATGAGTTCCTCCTTGGATCTGTCCTTCCGTTTCACGAGGTCGTGAACATGCGAAGCAATGAGGGGGCAACGAGCAGGGCCATAAAGATGACGCCGAGCAGCGAGCCGGGGATGGTCATCCGCTCGCCGACGGCGTTCGCCTGGGCGATCTCTTCGTTGAGCATCGCCGTGCGCATGGCGGCGGATCGGGCACGCAGGGTGGCGTACACGCTCGCTCCCTCCTCGCCGGAGAGCCGCATGATGTCGGCGAAGTCGTCGAGCTCGGGCAGTCCGAGCTCCTCTGCCAAGGTGTGCAATGCATCCCAAGGCGGGAGGCCCGACCAGCGCGACCGCGTCAGCTCCTCCGCGAGCCGGGTGAAGACCCAGGAGTCGCCGACCTCCGCCGCCGCTTCCATGGCCTGTCGGACACCGATGCCGTTGTGCCTTTCGAGGGCGACCAGGTCGATGTAGGCGCCGAGGGCGCGGGCGAACTCGACGCGCGCCTTCCGCGCCTCATCGAGCGCGTTGTAGTTCGGGATGAAGAACATGACGGCCGCGAGGCCGATCGACGCGAGCGCCGGGATCTGAAGTGGAAGGCCGAGGCCGAGCGAGTTGAAGAGCAGCGTGAGCCCGGGCGGGATGAGGAGACCGAGGCCCGCGAAGGTGAGCTTCTCGCCGTAGAACTGCGCGACGGATATCCGGAGCAGGGCAAGCTCGTGGGTCGGCGTCCGCACCCACACTCCGGGAGGCAGCACCCGCATGCCCCAGAGCCCGAGCCGTTCCTTGCCAGTCCGCGCCGCCGAAGCCCTCGTGTTCGCGCGGTTGCGCGTCGAGGAGACCCGCTCCAACGCGTCCGCGAGGTCCGGCTCCGCGGGCAAGAGCCGCGCGACGACCAGAGCGAGCCCGAGGCCGATCAGGCCGCCGGACAGGACCGCCAACTGGAGACCCGTGATCATGGCGTCGCCACCGCATCGGGTCGAGTCTCGAGGAAGCGCGGCAGCGGTTTGCCGGTAGCCATGCGTCGCATCCAGATCAGGGTGCCGACGTACGCCGAGAGGAGCACGACGAGGATCACCTGGCCGATGGCGGTCGCGTACGGCTCGACGTACTGGCCGGAGAGCGCAAGGACAACCAGCACGCTGGCGCTGATGAGTGTCACCCATCGAGCGGTCGCGCGAGGCTTGGCTCGATCGGCCTCCACCTGGCGGCGGGCCCGTACATCGGCCGCGACCGACTCTGCGAGCCCCTCGAGAACGCTCGCGAGCCCGGCGCCGCGGCGGCGTGCTCCGAGGATGAGGTTCGCCGCGATCAGGTCGCCTGTCGCATCGTCGAGCTCGTCCGCGAAGGCCCTGAGCGCCGTCTCGGTGTCCCATCGGGCACGAAGGCGAGCGACGAGTCGGCTGACCTCAGGACTGATCGGCGCCGGAGTGGAGCGCAGTGTCGCGACCAGTGCCTGCTCGAGCCCGATTCCGACGGTGAGGACACCGGAGAGCGAACGCGTCCATTCCTCCATCGCTTCGAGTCGGTTGATCTGGGTGGCGGCGGGCGGAGCGCCCAGCAGAGCCGGCAGTCCGATGACCGCCACAGGCGCAATGACCAGAGCGAGTATCCAGCCGGTGATGATCCAGCCGAGGACGCCCAGCCCGACGCCGGTCAGAAGCAGCATCCGGGTGCGCGAGGTCAGGTTGACGCGGCGGCCTCGGGCTATGCGCTTTTTGCGAGGTGGCTCGGCTGTCGGTAGCAGGCCGAGGGCAATACCGAGGATGCCGATGGCGACCAGTCCACCTGCGAGGGCGGGAATCAGGGGGCTCACGGCTGGGCTCCGTACGGCTGGGTCGAGAGGTACCCCGCGAGGTCGAAGCCGTAGTGGGCCAGTGCGCGGTACTCGTCCGGAAGCACGTCCGGTACGGCGACACCTGACGCATCGGCACGGAAGACGTGGGTGGTCGCGTACCCGACCTCCTTCTCGCCGGGGGCAAGGGCGATGATCTCGGCGACCCGTCTCGTCCGCTGCGCGCCGCCGGGGACGGCCTTGGTCTCCATGCTCAGCTGGACGATCAGGTCCACTGTGGCCGCGAGCTTGCTTGTCGCGAGCCCCTGGGTGACGTGAGGACCAGCCTCCATCGCGCACGTGACGAGCTTGCGGACGGCCGACACGGCGTCAGCCGCGTGCGTCGTCGAGATGGAGCCCGTCCCGGACTCCATCGCCTTGATCATCGCCCAGATCTCCTTGCCCCGGACCTCGCCGACGATCTGGCGGGAGAGGTTGAACCGGAAGGAGTCGACGAGCGCCTCGTCGAGAGTGAACTCGCCAGCCTGGCGGCCATCAGGCCCACGCTCTCCGGATCCCGGGCGTGCCTCCCACGCGTGGACGACCTTGTGGCGGCCGAGTTCGTGGAGGTGCAGCTCGTACTCGGTCTCGAAGGTGCCGATCGCCTCCATGGCATCGATCTCGGCACAGAGCGCCCGGACCAGGGTTGTCTTGCCCGCCCCCTGGGCGCCGGCGACGACGATCGAGCGCCGCGCACGGACAGCGGCCCGCAGGAACGATGCCGCGGTCGGCGTCATCATCTCTCTGGCGACGAGATCGTCGAGGGTGACCTGCATCAGCCGGTGTCGGCGGATCACGACTGATGGACGGGGCGTAACCCAGGCTGCGGCGGCCAGGCGGGAGCCGCCGTCCAACCGCAGATGGAGCCGCGGCTGTGCCTCGGAGAAGGAGCGAGCGTTGACCTCGCTGCGCGAGGCAAGGAAGACGAGGAAGTCGATGAGCTCCTGGTCGGAGTCAGCGACCGGTGGGCCATCGATCAGGGTGCCGTCGACCAGTTCGAGGAGGACGTTGTCGTGGCCGACGATGACGATGTTCTCGATGTCGTCGTTGTCGACCAGGGGCTGCAGTCGGCCAAGGCGGAAGAGGGAGTCGAAGACAGCCTGCGCCGTCGCCTGCTGGCGCGCGGGGCTCCATGCGCCGCGGCCGGCGTCGACGTCGTCGGCCATCGCGGACTCGATGAGGTCCAGGACGATCGAACGGCCGAGCTCCTGTTGAGCTGCCTTGTCGAGGCGGCTGCGGTCTGAGGCGACGGCCTGGCTCAGCTGCTCGGACGCTCGAGCGCGCAGTTCTGACACGACGGACCACTCGACGTCGGGGCCCGATGGCGGGGGAGCGGTGACCGGAGAGCCGAGCTTGGCGGCTGCTGACGCCGTGCCGTTGGTCGACTGGCTGAACAGCGGCAGGCGCGAGAGGTCGCCGTACTCGCTCCGGTAACGGGAGGCCTCGGTCACTGTGCCGCCTCCTCGACGAGAGCGAACCGACTGCGTGCGACGTGCGCCTGGACCGACTCAGCTAATGCCCGGAGCCCCCGGACGTAGGGTCCGGTCTCGAACTGGCGGGGCGGGCGCGCGCCGCGGTGATAGACAGCGGCCGCCGCCGGATCGTCGGGGAGGTCGGCGACTACCGGCATGCCGAGCACCTTGGAGACCTCGGTGTCTCGGTAGGGCTGCCCCTCGCCGATCAGGAGCAGGCCCGGGTGTCGCCACCCGGTCCCGGGCTGGCGGACGGTTTCCGCCCACGAGCGTGCCGCCGAGATCGCCGGCAGGTTGGCGCGAGTGACCAGCACGGTTGCGTCAGCCGAGTCCAGGAGTTGCTGGGGCGACCCCGTCAGTCCGAGCCTGCCGGCATCGACGATGACGTCCTGCCCGCTCGCTTCGAGTTCGCGCAAGGCCGAGGCGAGTGGTTCCCACACGTCGCGTAGTGCCGCCGCCTGAGCGTGTGTCCGCGTTCCCGCGACGAGCGAGACGTTCGGGCTCAGTGGCCGGACGACGTCCCGTAGCGCATCCGCCGTGCCCAGCGGCGAGAGCGCCAGCTCGACCAGTCCCGCGTCGTACGGCGTCGTGCCCTTCATGAATCCGGCAAGAATCCCCGAGCCGCCGGTCGGATCGGCCTCGACGAGAAGCACAGGGCGCGTCCAGCAGAACGCGAGGCCGACGGACGTTGTCGTCACGCCGGGCGATCCGGATGCGGAGGTCAGGCAGATGACAGCCATCATTCGGTCCCCGAGTCCAGCACCAAGGCGACGTTCCCGGTGGCGGCTCGTGCGGCAAGGACACCCGCGTCCGCATAAGGCACCAGGACGTTGACGACCGTGTTGCCTGTTGTCTCGTCCAGGTAAGTGCCGACGACCTCGGCGACGGTGAATGCCGGGGCGTTTGCCGGCGCCTCGCCGTTGTCGCCTGGGGTGACGATGATGCGGACCTTGTGGCCGCCGTACAGCGGCATTCCGGGGACCTGCGCGGGTGTCAGAGAGATCCCGACGATCGACTGGCCTTGCGGAGGTAGCGGCTTTTCGGCCGTCGACTCGTTCGTGAGCAGGCCGCCAGCCGCGATGTCGAGAGCTGCCCGCTGCCCGACGACATCGTCGAACGCCGAAGCGGGTAGCGGCGAGAGAGCCGGGTCGGCGCTGATACGGATCCGTTGGATGTCCTCTGCCTCGATCATCTCACCGCGGTGGATCGTGTCGCGGGCGGCAAGCACCTCCTGGGTGTTCGTCGTCGCGCTCCAGGCCCACGCGCCGAGAAGGCAGCCGAGCGCCGTCACGATGACCGCGGCCACGACGAGCGCCGGGCGTCTCCGGAGCTTGGGCGGGGGAGTGATGCTGGCGGTGGTCTCCGGCGCGGAGGGGCGCGGGCCGGTCCTCCGGTCCTCTCGGGCAGTTGTGGACACTTCGTCGTACCTCCCGCGCAGCTCGTCAGTTCACGAGCACCTGCGCCTCGCCGATCCTGATCTGTGTCGAGCGGTTGAGGCCGTCGAGCCGGATCGTTCCGGTCTGGCCGGCGCCCGACCACGTGATGACCCAGCTCGACGTGGCCGTGACTGTGTAGGCGTCATCGGTCTCGTGCGCGCTCGACTTCGTGTAGGTGTGGCCGCAGTCGGGGGAGTCCTCCCTCCCGTACGACGGCTTGTACGGCGTGCCCGCCGTGTCGCAGATGACCTCGGCGCCGTCCCCCATGTCCCAGGTGATGTGGAGGACCTTCGCGGTGGCCGTGACTGTGATGCCCCCGGCGGAGGCGCTCTCAGTGATGGGCCCGACGGTGTGGGCGTTCGGGTCCTTGGCCCACATCCAGACGGGCATCCCGACAAGGCCGACGCTCTCCGGACCCGGCTCGGGCGCGATGCCGATGTTGATAGCGGACAGATGCATCTCCTCGATCGCGATCTGCGCTACCTCGCGCGGGGTTGGTCCGGTGCCGGAGTTCGGCGGCGGGTCCTGCGACCAGATGGTGATGAGGAGGCCGGTCTGCGGCTGGTAGCAGTTGTAGACCGCGCCGTCCCCGGGTTCGTGACCCTGCCAGCTGGGGTCGCCCGCGGGCGGCTGGGGCTCGACTGGACTGATGTAGCAGTGGTAGCTGTTCGACCAGTAGCCAGCGGTCGAGGAGCAGGGCACCGGCCCGGGCGGAGGCTTTGTGATGCCTTGGCTGGTGCCGTCCCAGTAGCAGGCGGCTCCGCTGCCGGTGTCCTGTGGCCCGTCGTCACCGGGCTCCCCTGGCGTCCCCGGAGTGCCCGGGACCTCGATCCAGATGAGGCACTCGCCCGTGGCCGGGTCGGTCTGCGAGCACACCGTGTCCGCGTATGACGGAGCGTGGACGAGGACGAAGAGGCCGGCGGCGGTCAGCGCGGTCAGGAGGAGGCGAGTCAGGATGCGGCACATGGCGTCTGCTTGAGGTCCTGGCCCGTCGCCACGCGCCAGCCGCCGGTCGGGTCAGCGGCGTACTTGTAGTTCGCGACGGTGTAACGCGTCCACCCGGTGTCCGGGCGGTCGGGGGAGACGATCGACTTGCCACTCGTGTCGAGCACGTCGACCTTGCTGACGTCCCAGCAGACGTCGATGACGACCGTCGGCACCTTGCCCGCCTTCGGGTTGGAGTTGTCGAGGGTCACTGACTGGACCTGCAGCTCGTTGATGGCTGTCGTGCCGGTCTGCCTTTGTCCCTCGTCGCGCGATCGGTCGATGAGGGTGGTGACCGCGTTCAGCTGCGCGCTCGTCGCGACGGACCTCAGTTTCTTGAGATCGGCCCCAGGATCGCTGCGGAGCTGGTCGACCACCGTGAAGTAGTTCCGGACTATGTCGGTTGCATCAGCGCTCGCCGCGTCGGATGGGGAGCTCGGCGAGGCGCTCGTCGTCGGTGAGCTCGGTGACGTCGACGACGGCKSGGCGGTCGCCGGGGGATCGGTGTCGCTGCCGCCACAGGAGGAGACCGCGGCCAACATCAGTGTGCCGGTCGCCCAGGAGATCAGCCCGAGTCGATTCATCATGCGGTTCCTGTCCCTCCTGCATGTGACTGAGGAGGCGGACGCCGCTGGGGACGGATCCCGAGCGCCGTCTGCGCCTCATCGTAAAGCCCGAATTTGGATTTGGCACCCAGTCATTTCGCCTTCCGGGGCACCGCTCAGGTGCTCTCCGCCTTCCAACCGTCCCGACCTCACCCCTTCCTCTTGAGCCTTCCTTCTCCTCCTGGTCCCTGCCACGCCTTCTACCTCGCCACCCCGCGCTTGCCCGCGCCCTACGCCCTGTCCGCCACGTTCCTCCACCTCAGCCCTTCTCGCCTTCACACGGATTGCAGATCGAGGGGTCTGTGGATGGACAAGCGCACCTGAGGGCTGTGGAAAGGAAACGGCCGTGACGGTCTCGCTGCGTCGTATGTCCGCGGGAAGCGGCTACCAGTACCTGCTGCGCAGTGTCGCCGCGGGCGACGGCAGCAGAGCATTGTCGACGTCACTCACCCGGTACTACTCGGAGGTCGGGACGCCGCCAGGTCGCTGGCTCGGCTCGGGAGTTCGGGCCTTCGGAAACGGCCAGCTCGGCGCAGGGATGCAGGTGACCGAGGAGCAGCTCGCGCTGCTGATCGGCATGGGGCGAGACCCGATCACGGGGGAGCAGCTCGGACGCGCGTATCCGACCTACAAGCGTCTGGCGGACCGCATCGACGAGCGAGTGGCGGCTCTCGACCCGGAGATGATCCAGGAGGACTGCGCAGCCGAGACGAGCAGGATCGAAGCCGAGGAGACAGCCGCCGGCATGCGCCATGCAGTGGCTGGCTTCGATCTCACCTTCAGCGTCCCGAAGTCGGTGTCGGTGCTATGGGCAGTCGCCGACGCGGCCACCCAGGAGCAGATCGCGGATGCACATCACGCGGCCGTCGCCGACGTCATCGCCTTCTTCGAGCGGGAGGTAGCCGCGACTCGGGCGGGTATCTCCGACAGCGATGGCGCCGTGGCTCAAGTCAGCGTCGCCGGGGTGGCTGCGGTGGCCTACGACCACTTCGACTCCCGCGCCGGGGATCCTCAGCTCCACACCCACGTGGTGGTGTCCAACAAGGTGCTGACGGTGATGGACGGGCGCTGGCGAAGCCTCGACGGCCGTCCGGTGTTCTCCTCCGTCACGGGACTGTCCGCGCACTACAACGGGCTGCTGGCCGACCGGCTCAGCCGCGACATCGGGATCGATTGGGAACTTCGCGAACGCAGCGCCGACCGAAATCCGCAGTGGGAGGTCGTCGGCGTCAGCGATGAGCTCATCGCCGAGTTCTCGAGCCGCACCCGCGAAATCGAGCTCAAGAAGGACGAGCTCATCGGGGAGTACGTCGCACGGCACGGTCGGATGCCGTCGCCCAAGGTCATCGTCGAGCTCCGCGCCCAGGCCACCCTGGCCACCCGCCCACCCAAGGAGCTGCGGTCCCTCGCCGACCTCACCGCTGACTGGCGGCGGCGAGCCTCCGAGCGCGTGGGTGCCGATGCAACAGCCTGGGCCGCAACACTCCTGAGCGCCGGAGGCACTCCGCTCGCCGTCGACGACGTTCCCTTGGCAGCGGCAGAGGCCATCGCAGCCGACGTCGTGGCCGTCGTCGAGGTCAAGCGGGCGGTGTGGAATCACTGGAACCTCATGGCGGAGGCGTCGAAGCAGGCGATGGACCTCCGGTTCGCGACCACCTCGGACCGCGAGGCGGTCGTCGCGATGGTTGTCGAGGCCGACCAGCGTCAGTCGGTGTCGCTGACCCCGCCGGAGCTCGCGAGCAGCCCGATCCGATTCCAGCGGGAGGACGGCACGAGCCTCTTCCGGCAGCGGCACGCGGCCAAGTACTCCTCGACCGCGATCATCGAGGAAGAAGCACGTCTCCTGGACCGCTCCGAAGCCACGACCGCGCCGACCGTACGCCGCAGCACACTGGCGCGCGTGGTGAGGCATTCGAACGGTCGACTCAGCACTCAACAGCGGACCGCACTCGAGAGCATCACCTCGTCCGGACGGAACCTGGACCTGCTCGTTGGCCCCGCGGGCGCCGGCAAGACGACAACGATGCGCGCCCTCCGCGCCGCGTGGATCATCGAGCACGGGCAGCGCAGCGTCATCGGTCTGGCGCCGTCCGCGACAGCTGCGCAGGCACTGGCCGACGACCTCGGGGTCACCTGTGACAACACAGCGAAGTGGCTGCATGAGTACGACAACGGACGCACGGACCTGCGCGCCGGGCAGTTGGTGATCATCGACGAGGCCACGCTCGCGGGAACGACCACGCTCGACCGGATCAGTGGCATAGCAGAGGCGGCCGGAGCCAAGGTCCTGCTCGTCGGTGACCCCCATCAGCTTCAGTCCGTCGAAGCGGGGGGCGCCTTCGCGCTGCTGGTCGGCCGCCGTACCGACGCCCCGGAGCTGACCGACGTCCATCGCTTCGTCAACGAGTGGGAGAGGCACGCATCCCTCGCCCTTCGTCGGGGTGAGGTCGAGGTCATCTCGACGTACATCCGCCAGAAGCGAGTCCGCGAAGGACTGACCGACGAGATGCTCGACCGGGCCTACGAGGCATGGCGCGCGGACTGCAGCGCCGGCAAGGCCAGCATCCTCGTGACCGAGTCATCCCACGCCGTGCGAACTCTGAACGAGCGGGCCCGCGCCGAACGGCTCCTGCTCGACGGCGCCGTCGATGGTCGTGAGATCCCACTGGCCGCAGGCAACAGCGCCTCGGTTGGGGATGTGGTCATCACGCGGCGCAACGAGCGCACCCTCCGGACCTCCGGTGGTGGCTGGGTCAAGAACGGTGACCGCTGGCGCGTGGTCGACATTCGCCGCGACGGCTCCGTGCTGGTCGACCGGCTCGACCCGCGACGTCGAGGAAGGGCGGTGCTGCCGCCTGACTACGTGGGCGAGTACGTCGACCTGGGCTACGCCGTCACCGCTCATCGGGCTCAGGGCATCACCGTCGACACCTCCCACGTCGTCGTCACACCGACGACGACCAGAGAGAACCTCTACGTGTCCATGAGCCGCGGCCGGGAGTCGAACATCGCCTACGTAGCTCTCGACCAGCCGGACGACAGTCACTCGACTCCCGGGCCAGACGACGTCACGGCTCGCACCGTGCTCTTCGGGGTGCTCCAGCACAGCGGCGCAAGCATGTCCGCGCACCAGACGATGGAGGCCGAGTACGCCATCCATGGCGGCATCGACCGCCTCGCGGCCGAACTCGAGACCCTTGCGGCAGACGTCCAACGCGATCGCTTCCTGGAACTCCTACGGCGGTCCGGCCTCACGCCTGAACAGCACGAAGCGGTAGTCCAGTCAAGCGCCTTCGGACCGCTCACCGCGTCCCTCCGCCGGGCCGAGGCCTATCATCACGACCTCGAGAAGCTGGTTCCGCGTGTGGTCGGGCAGAACGCGCTGGACGATGCTGAAGACATCGCCGCAGTGCTTCGCTACCGGGTCGAGCAGGCAGCCGCATCCCCGCCCCGGGGCTGCCGGCTGCGCCCGCGCTTGATCGCGGGGCTGATCCCTGAGCCGCTGGGGGAGATGTCCGCTGAGGACCGCCAGGCGATCGGCGAACGGGCCGAGCTCATCGAGGCCCGGGCCCTCGCACTCGCGGCGGCAGCTGTGGACGCGGGCGCACCCTGGGCTCGCCGACTGGGAAGGCCGCCGACCGATCCGAAGGATCAGACGCCCTGGATGCTCGCCGCGGCCACAGTCGCGGCGTACCGCGACCGATACAAGGTCAGTTCGGACTTGCCCGTCGGAGGAGGAGCGACGGCCGATGCACAACGGGCGGATCGTCGTCGTGCCGTACAAGCCGCACGACGTGCCGCGGACAGCGCCGCTGAGTCAACGCCGGCCGGACGCAAAGTTGTCGCCGATCTTCGGGCCGTTTCCGCCCGATAGGACCATCCTTGGCGTCTCCATCCACAAAGCGGCCCGGTTTGGCTCGGCGACACGGGCGACTTGACCTAAGCAGGGTTCGTCATCACCCAGCCCCGGAGGTCAGGGATGTTGCTGCTGCTCATCGCGTTGCCCGTCATCATCCTTGCGACCCTGTCGTACGGCCTGCTCCAGGCCTATGCGCCGTCCAACGTCCTGATCCGACGTGTTCAATCGGCTCGCCCAACGATCCGCATGGCGGTCGCCCTTGGCGCTCTCGCATTCGCGTGCGCCCTTTCGGTTCACACACTCCACCTGGCAATCGATGCTGGCGCCCCGGGTTTGCTCAACATCGTCGTCCTGCTGCTTGCATGGGATGCGATCAAGTTCGCCATCCTGGCATGCCTGACCTCGCTTGCATCGGCTGTCGGAGGGCTTCGCCTCCCGGTCGGTCGGCCTATCCGAGGATCTCGGCACTCGACCGGGCGAGGGGCAAGTCGATCGAGCCCCGAGAAAAGCGCAGGAGCCGATGCTGCTTGACAGGAGTGCCCAATGTGACTGCTGATGCAGACGGCGTTTCCCGCCGGTGCCGTCCTCTGGGCGGCTACGGTGTCCGAAGAGGGGTGGTGAACCATGGCGACGCACAGCGCGATTGAGTGGACCGAGGTCACTTGGAACCCCGTGACCGGGTGTGACCGTGTCGCCGCGGGCTGCGACAACTGCTACGCGCTGACTCTGGCGAAGCGACTGAAGGCGATGGGCGCCGAGAAGTACAAGAACGACGGCGACCCGCGAACGTCTGGACCCGGGTTCGCGGTGACGCTCCACCCGTCCTCGCTCGATCAGCCCTACCGCTGGCGCTCCCCGAAGGTCGTCTTCGTGAACTCCATGAGCGACCTCTTCCACGCCAAGGTCCCGCTGGACTTCATCCGCGACATCTTCGACGTCATGCGCGAGACGCCGCGTCACACCTACCAGGTGCTGACGAAGCGCGCGCACCGCATGGCACGGGTCGCCGACAAGCTCGACTGGCCCGACAACCTTTGGATGGGCGTCTCGGTAGAATCCCTCGACGTCGTCGACCGCATCGACCACCTACGGGCGACGCCGGCAGCCACGAGATTTCTATCCTGCGAGCCGCTCCTGACGGCCATGCCGGGGCTGAACCTCGAGCAGATCGACTGGGTGATCGCCGGTGGCGAGTCGGGCCTGCATGCCCGACCGATGGCCCCTGAGTGGGTCGAGGACATCCGCGACCAGTGCCTCCGCGCCGACGTCGCGTTCTTCTTCAAGCAGTGGGGTGGCCGGACGCCGAAGGCCAACGGCCGCGAGCTCGATGGCCGGACCTGGGACGACATGCCAGCGTTGGCGGCAGCAGGCGTCTAGCGCCACCACGGGCGCTCGGACGGATCCCAGCAGGGCTCGCTCTTCCATTCGGGCAGCGGCCCGGCGTAGTCGCCGAAGAGCGCCTCTTGGCCCGACTGCGCGTCCAGTGCCTCCTGCCTCATACGCGGCTCTCGCTCGGCGGCCTTCTTGTAGAGGTGGGACATGATCTTCAGGCCGGCCTCGTGATCGGTGGCGAAGACCATGTCGTAGAGCGCGGTGCCGGTCTTCATCGTCATCGGGATCCGGATCGTGTGCCGGTAGCCGAGCTCGGTCTCGAACTGCCAGCGCAGCAGATTGACCATCTCGGCACGGAAGTCGCTGGCCGTGATCGAGTCGGCCTGTCGCGCGCCCAGGATCTTTCGCCACCGGTCGGACCCGTACATGCGGTCCACCCGGTCTGCGAACGCGTCGCCGTTGCTACCCGTGGCGCCCTTCACGATCATCGCCGGCGACCACAAGATCCACTGCTCTGACTTGAACTTCCCCTTCCGGAAAGCAGCGAGCGTCGCCATCGTCTCCCAGTGCAGCTCGGCTGCCTGCTGGTCGAGGAAGGCGAACATCGGTGCCCAGCGGACGTCATTGAGATCGGCGAGCATGCGCTTGACCGTGACGTTGCAGTCACCCGGGTAGATACGGAACGGCGCCCCGGGATGCCGCGCCTCAAGATCGGCCTTGATCCTGGCTGCGCGGGGCGGCAACTCCCCGAACGCGAACCGAGTGAAGGACGGGGTCGTTGACAAGGCGATGCGCGCGGACCCGTCGAACTTCTTCTCAGTGTCCCGGTCGAAGTTCTCGGGCTCGCCCGCCATCAGGTCGAGGTAGATTCGTTCCTCGACGGACTTGGCGGCCTGGTTGAACGCGGGCAGGTAGCCCTGGAGGATCTCCAGCTTGTTCCTTGACCAGTAGCTCCAGCCGCGCGCGGTCATGGGTCTTCCCCCCTAGCTACGCAGATATCGCCGCAGCATGAGCGTCGCCCGGACGTCGTCCTCGTTGTAGTCCAGTAGCTCAAGCCACGCCTGTTCGTAGCCGGCCCGCGCTTTCGCGATCCATTCCGCTGAGCTCTCCCCATCAAGCCCCTGCGTGCGCCAGCTGGCGCCCCCAAGAGGCGCCAGCGTCTTGAGGCTGAAGCCATCCGTGCTCGAGAACCGGCCACGCACGAACTCAAGCAAGTCGGTCGCAACGGCGAGGAGGTCCGCCGCGTCACCGCCGACCTTCTCGAGGAACCTTCGTTCGGTGACTCCGTAATGGAACAGGCGAACCTGTAGCCCAGCTTCCTGGGCTTCTCGGATGACGTCGGACACCTGGCTGACCAAGGACTTGGCTTGGAGCACATCGGGATCGGAGACCACCTGGGACGACCCAACGCTGTGGTACTCGGAGTCGGCCACTCCGCGGCGGGTGACGAGGTAGCCCCAGAGGTAGACGCCCGTATCGTCGTGTTCGACATCCAGGTCGATCTCGACGTCGGCCTCTTCGAGGTCGTCGCCGACAACTTCGCGACGTGCCTCGACCTCTCCAGCGATGTCGGGCTTGAGCACCACCTCGTCAGTGCTCTCCGATTCCTCAGCGACGACGGGCAGGATGCGTGCGACGGCTGCTTCGATCTCCTCGGTCAGTCCGGCGCCAGTCAACGCCGCACGGACGGCGCCGCGGGTCGCATCCGCAGTGGCACCGGGGGTGACGTTCGCTGCGACCTGTTCGGCACGCTCGACGATGCTTACTAAGGCTGCATGATCGGCGTTGCTTGAGTCGTAGGCCTCGAACGGCACGTAGAAGACGTTTTTGTCGAAGTCGCGGGGACCGAAAAGGCCAACGTTCTGCAGCGGGGTCACGCGCCGGAGCAGTACCTCAGAGTTGAGGATACCGACGAGGTACCGGCCCTCAGCAAGGCTGCCGACTGGGGCCCAGTAAAGCTTGTGGTCGATGACGGCCGTTGGATCCTGAACTAGCGCTGCGGTCAGAGCCGATCCAGCCTTTGTATAGACGACTCGCTGGCTCGCGATTGGAAGCTGTGAGGACAACTGGCTCATGTAGTCGATCCGAGTGAGCAGGTCCGAGGGGTCCGTCTGGACCTTGTTGCTCTCCCAGGCCGTCTCCGCCTGCGTCCACCAGTCAGAGAGCCCCTGGTTCTCGGCGATCTCGCTGGGGCGCATGAGCCGGTCATTCTCGAGTGGCAACACACTCAGGATCGGCTCGAGCGGTCGGTACGGGGCAATGCTCTCGCCCAGGTAGGTACGCCGCACGTGCTCGGTTTCCACAGATCCTGTCAGCGTCGATACGTACTTCCACGGCTCTTTCTCCTGGCTCGTTCGGCGTGACCGAACGCGCCGGCGACCCGCGCCTGCACCGAGCGCGCTTGCAGGCGCGTCTTCGACTGTGACGAGCACACGAGGAACGAGGATGGCGCCTTGTCGGAACTTGCGCTTGTACGGAGAGACGGGAAGGTCGTCGCCCGCATTCAGCTGGAACACGTTTCCGTTGGAGATGGTGAAGGTGGACTTAGCCTGCTGCCAGGTCGCGTCCGGAGCGCGCAGTGTCGAGTGCCACTTTCGCACCGCCTTCGTCATCCCGACCGCAAGGTTTGTGCGGGACCCGCTGATCACACACGACACCATGGGGAATCCGGTTGGAGCCTTGGTCAGGTCCCAGGTCTCGCCGAAGGAGACGGTGATGTCGCCTGCCTGAGCCGAGGACCACTTCCCTGACCGGAAGCCGGTGTGCGGCAGCCGGGTCAGCGTGCCGTGTGGCATGACGAAGGCGAACGAGCCTTCCGGGTTGAGGTACATCTCGACGGCCCGCGTCACGAACAGTGTCGAGAGGTCGCGGCCCGAGGCGCCGAGTCCTCCAGTGAGGAGATTCCTGGGCTTCGCCAACGCCTTGTAGCGGGCCTTCATCGCGTCGGTCATCTTGCTGTAGCGGAGCCACGGCGGGTTCCCGACCAGCACGTCGACGCGGTTCTCAGGCAGGGCGAGCCAGATCGGTCGGATCAAGTTGCGGACGTAGTAGCCCCAGATGTGGTTGCGACCGCTGCGAGCGAGGTCTCGCATGGTCGCGAAGGTCTGCCCGAGGATCGTGCGGTCCTCCTCCGCGATCTTGAACTGCTTGAAGACCGGCGTGATCAGTGTGCGGTGCAGCGTTCCAGAATCATCGAGCGCAAGATCGGCCATGCGGGCCACCAGGCGGTCGAACACTGCGGCGTCCTGGAGAACCGACATCGGGAACACGAGGTCGTCATCACCGATGATGCCGCCACCCTTGCCGACCAGGTCGTCAGCCGTCGTGGCGATTGAGACGGCGTCGTCACGTGTGAACAGGTCTCGGTTCTGCTCCCATTGGAGCGAGTCACCGAGGTAGATCGGAACCGAGATGGCTGGCCGCTCCGAGTGACGCAGTCGTTCCGGGCCGATGGCCAGTAGGTAGGTGACTCGCGCCAGAGTTACTGCGACAGGGTGGATGTCCATGCCCAAGACGTGACTAGTCAGGCCATCGACAGCTTCTCCGACGCCGAGACCAGCGGTGTCGGCGGCATCCAGGTACGCGCGAGCCGCGTGGAAGACAAAGGTGCCCGAGCCGCAGGAGGGGTCGAGGACTCGCTGGTTGAGTGGGTCGGTGACGGTCGCGTTCACGACCCTGTCCGCAAGCCAGTCGGGGGTGTAGTACTCGCCCAGCTTCGCCCGCATCTCCTGAACAATGATCGACTCGTACAGGTGCTTCAGGACGTCGTGCTCGACGCCGCTCCAGTCGAACCGGGAGACCCGGTCGGCCAGGGTGCGAACGAACGTCGCCCCTCCCGGAACGGCCACAAGCCAGTCAAAGAAGTCGGCCTCCACTACCCCGTGGATCTGGGCCTCGTCGAACTCGCGGCCGGTGACTAGGTCCTCCGCGGCCACGGGCCCAGCGGCCGACACGTCGATTCCCAAGACGGCGTGCGCGATGATCTCTGCGGTCAGGACGAGCAGCGTGTGATTGATGAACGCGTCGGAGTCGTCTTCGAAGTCCGATCCGAAGGCAGTCTTCAGCAGCTTGGCCCACAACTGGCGCTTGAGGACGACCTCGGGAGCTTCTCGGTGAGCCTCGTAGAGCGCCGATAGCTCCCGGAAGTCGAGGAGGTGTGCTGGTGAGCTGGCGCCCAAGCGCTGCTCGATTTCGGCCGGCGTCGGCGGGACAGCGGTCTCAGAGGCGAGGATCGCCTCGAGCCAGAGCAGCAGTGCGTCCGCGTCGGCGGCGTTCTCCAGCGAGGAGATCTCGACGAACTCGTCGTTCTGCACCAAGTCATAGAGCACCCACGTGACGCCGTCAGTCAGGATGCCGACGAAGCGGCGTCCATACTGCGCCTGCCGAGTCTTGAGATAGCCCTTGAGCTGTTCTTGGCCGTCGGCCCGGACCGCGGCGTTGCGGAGGTCCTTCTTCACCTCGATCACGCAGTGGCAGATGGCAATGTCGATGCGCCGACGGGTGCCGTCCGCCGTCTGCTCCTCGAGCTTAGGTGCCTGGTCTGCCGTGAGGTTGAGCTCTCCGCCGGCCAGGAGGGTTTGAATCTCGGACTGGATGTCGGCCTCAGTGTGGATTCCACGTGTCGCGAGGCGCTGCACAGCCCTGGTGATGATCTCGTTCGCCACTCAAGTCCCTCCGGTTGACCGTGACGCGGTCAACAGTAGGGGTTCAGGCCTGTGTGCGATGGGGGATCGCGGGCGGAAGATCGAGTCGTTCACGAGCCAAACCGCCCTTCACACGATACGGACCATTCGTGGCAGACGCTCCTAGCAGCGCGTACAGCGGGGAGTGCACCTGCCGATATCGGCGAGTTCGGGTGAGTCAGTGGACGGCAGCGACCTGGACGCCCTGGCGGCATGCGCTCCCGGCGTGCAGACCCGTCGCAACGTCGGCGCACGGATTCGGCCGATCGACTCACACGGAGCACCCTCGATCGTCGGCGGTTCGAACTACTGTCTGCCCATGCTTCGTCGCCTTGATTCCACGACTCAGTACAGGTCGCTCGGCCAGGGGTTCTGGCCCTCTAGCATTGCCTTCGGCAAGCGCACTGTCATCTACGGGCACAACGGCAGCGGCAAGTCCACCCTCTCCGACCTCCTTCTTGAGATCGCGGCGGGCAGCTCACCCATTGACGCGACGTGGGAAGACGAGAGCGGCAACACACACAGGATCGTGAAGGGCGGGGGAGGGCCGTCGCCCTCGATGGCGGTCTTCACCAAGTCATGGGTCCAGAAAAACCTCTCGGAGTTCCTCGAAGGAGCGGGCGCCTCGCCCATCGTGACCCTCGGCGAGGAGGCGATCGAGGCCAAGGAGCAGGAGCAGGAGCTGCTCGAGCAGATCGAGGACTTCGGCTCCAAGGCGAAGGAGGCCGACAAGCGGGCTCAGGACCACGCCACCAAAGCCAAGAAGCTCGCGACCGCGGCTCAGGACGCCATCGCGGACCAGTTGAGGGAGTTCGACTACACGCGCTTCAGCAAGAATCGCTACTCCATGCCAGTGGTGGAGGGACTGCTCCGCGACTACAAGGGCGAGTACCCCGATGAAAACCAGCACGCGGAGGCGCTCAAGCGCCTCGGCGAAGGCGCCGCCGAACAAGTCACCGACGTGGCGCCGCCGCCTGATGGCCTCGCAGGCGCGCTCGCGAGCCTTGATGCGGTGCTGACCGCAACCCCCACCAGCGTCGCGCTCGAATCTCTCGCCGCCGACCACAGTCGTCAGGCATGGGCGGAACGGGGCATGCAGCTTCACGAGGAGCTGGACGAGTGCCTCTTCTGTGGCAACGCCATCACGTTGGAGCGGCGCAAGCAGCTTGCGAAGCACTTCGACAAGAGTTGGTTCGAGATCCGCGAGCGTGCCCAGGCGCTGTTGGGGGAGGTGCAGCGAGCTGAAGCTGCCTCCTCGGCCTGGCTCACGACGCTCCCCGACCCCTCGGAACTGGTCAGTGAGCTGCGAGACGGCTACGGCGAGCACCTCAAGGCCGCCCAGCAGGAGGTGACGGCGCGGCACGAGGTGCTGGGGCAGCTCACCGCCGTGCTGAGCGCCAAGGTGGAAGACCCGAGCACGACACCCGCCGCCCCTGATTGGGCTCTCCTCGAAGCCACCTTCTCGGTGGCGGCCATGCAGCAGGCCATCTCCGAGCACAACAAGCAGGCCGACGAGCACTCGGTTGTCACCGAGGAACGCTGTCAGACCGTCCTTGACTACATCATCGGCYCCCGCAGCGAGGCCTTTCGGCACCTTGAGGCGCAGGCCACCGCCGACAAGACCGAGGCCAAGAAGGCAGGGGAGGCGGCTGACCTTGCCGACCGCAGACTTGAAGACGTTCGTCAGCAGCAGTTCACTACCAGCAAGATGGCCGCAACGCTTACAAAGGACTTGGCCCGGGTCTACGGCAAGGACCACTTGAGCGTCACGGTGACCCCCGATGGGAAGTCCTACTCATGCCGTAGGGGGAACGAGGCCGCCCGCCACCTCAGCGACGGGGAGCGGACCACGCTTTCCCTGCTCTACTTCCTCCGCAAGCTCCAGGACGAGACGAACCGCAGTGCCCCCGCCGAACGCATCGTGGTGGTGGACGATCCCTCCAGCTCGCTGGACCGCGAGGCGCTCTTCGCAACTCACCAGTGGCTGCACGACACCCTCAAGGACTTCGGGCAGTTCGTGGTTCTGACCCACGACTTCCACCTTCTCCGGCTGTTCCTCAAGTCCCAGAAGAACCGTTGGACCGAGTCGGTGAAGAAGATCGACAAGGGGGACGCAGCGGAGAAGCAGTTCCCCGCCGTCGCCTTCCTAGAGGTGTTCAGCACTACTCAAGGCGAGCAGCGGGTCAGCAGGATGGAAGAGCTCCCGCGGATGCTCAGGAACAACGTCTCGGAGTACGCCTACCTCTTCTCGATGGTGATGAAGGGCGTCGCCGATGCCACAGACTGTGAGCGTCTGTTCCTGCTCCCGAATGCTGCTCGCCGTGTCCTTGAGTCCTACGCGAACTACAGAGCGCCACACCTGCCTAACTTCGACCAGCAGTTGCGGAGCCTCATCGAGGATGAAGACGCTGCCGAGGCCTACAGGGACGTCTACGACTTCTGTAACCGCTACTCCCACGGAGAGGGGGGCGAGCACGTCGATGTGTTGGACGCTCGCGCGGTTCACGGCCAGATCCGCAGAACGATGGAGTTCCTCAAGGACGTGGATCCGAAGCACTTCAGCCGCATGTGCAAGGCCACTGCTGTGGACGAGGGGATCCTGGCCTGAGGTTTTCCATGGCCGGTGGTCGCGGCTCGTCCTCGCCGGAAAAACTCGATGGCGCCGCGCTCCGTGCCAGACGTCCAACCGGCACCATGGCGTCGACTAGACGTCATCCACACGCGCTCGCGTGGCCCCTGGCTCGCGACCAGCCGTCACGGCCGTGGGCCGCACTGGGGCCGCAGACGAACGAAAAACGACCCCTGACGATGGAAGACGTCGGAAGGTGTCTTCGCAGGTCAGGGGCCGTTTTCAGGCACCTAGACGGTGGGCATCACCCACGCGTGACTAGATGTCGTAATTCTGATGCCGCTAGTGATCTGACCTGCGGAAATGCCGATTCAGGGTGGCGGTGGGGTGCAGGTGGTACGCACGACATCGGAAGACGCTGGCAGATGTCGAGCCCGTAAGCATCGTAGGACCGTGCATCTCAGATCTCGTAAGAGTCCCCAGGAGTGGTGGGCTTTGAGGAACCACGGCGAGGCTGCCTGACGTAGACGGCCATCGGCGGGATCTTCGGTGTGAAACGACCAAGAGACACACTGAAGGAGATCCACCGATGGCCTTGCCCCAGTCTGCCCTGTCCGAGCTGCTCGAGGCATTCCGTGCCGGTGATGGCGTCGATCTGATCCGTGATTC